>JAZSFI010000199.1:0-2965 GCA_045532135.1 Clostridia bacterium
CTTTAAAATGCAAGGAACCGCTTATCCGTTATAAGCGTCATATAAATACCCTGCCTTCTATTATATCATACACTTTAAAGAATTGCTATAGTTTTTTGACTGCAATCAGCGATTGTTTTCTTGTAAATATTTCAATTTGGCTCGTATTTAGCCTGTAAATATTTCAATTTTATGTATTTTTTCTATCAAAATCATTGACTAATCGAAATAAATGGTGTATGATTATATCGACGCACATATGTATATCACGAGCGACAGCTTTTATGTATGAGGAGATTGGATATGGCCGGTTTCAATTTTGATGCTATCAAGAACGGATTAAACAAGATTGGCGATTCGTTCAAACAGAGCGCAAACAACGCTTATGAAGAGGACGCGTACGAAGAAGAGTACGAAGACGGCTATCAGGAAGCGTACGAAGAGGAATATGACGACGCGTATTCCGAAGACGAATACGAAGAAGAATACGCTGCGGACGATTATGAGGAAGGTTCTTATGAAGAAGCTTCCTATGACGATGTGTCCTACGGCGAAGCTTCCTACGATGAACCGTATGCCGCTCCCGCCGGCGCTTACTATGATGAGGAAGTCGAAGACGGCTATCAGGAAGAAGACGGCTACGAAGAAAACGAATATGACGAAGGCGAATATGAAGAGGAATATTATGATTCCGACTATTCGTCCGAAGCTTCCTATGATTCCGGGGAAGAATATGAATCGGGCGATGATCTCGGCTACAATCCTCACGTATTTGACAGCTTAAACGATGAAGACGCCGCTTACGACGAAGGCGCGTACGACGACGAATATCAGTACGACGAAGACGGCGCCTATGACGACGGCGTATACGAAGACGGCGTATACGAAGACGGCGTTTATGAAGACGACGGCGAATACTACGATGAGGAAGGCTATGCCGAAGGCGAAGAAGCCCCCTCCCCTGTCGGCGCGGTTCTTTCCAATGTTCTCAGCTTTATTCTCGAAAACGATATCGTGATGTATATCGCGCTTGTCGTTCTTCCCCCGCTGGGCATCTGGCTTCTGTGGAAGAAGAACAAGTTTGACATCACCGTTCGCTCCGCGATTTCCGTAGTCAGCCTGATCTGGATGATCGTTCTGATTATCCTTCTGTTCAGCAGAGGCGGCGGAGACGATCCTACCTTGAGCGACCCGCCGAATTTCCTGCAGCACACAACTGCGCCCGCTGTTTCCTCCAATCCTACCACTCCCGTATCTCAGCAGACGACGCCTACCGCCCCCGTTGCTACGCCGAACACGAATATCGGAAGCACGAATCCCGGTTTGAATCTTCCCTCCGACAATCAGGCGATCACCTATGTCTGGGCAACCAATACCGATAAATATTACCACAATGCGGAAAACTGCGGCGGCATGACCGGCGCAAGCAAAATGACGCTTGACAGCGCCACCTCCCGCGGAAAGACTGCCTGCCCCGTATGCGCGGGCGGCGGATCCAACATCACCACCTCGCCCAATGGCTCCGCTCTCCCCACCGGCACCCAGTATTATGCAACGCCCCGCGGAACCTGGTATCACATCAATTCTTCCTGCCAGGGCATGACCGGCGCCACCGTTGTCACGGAAGCCAACGCCATTGCTGCAGGCAAGACCGCCTGCCCCGAGTGCATTGGTTACTACGGAACGCCCGGCGGAAAATACTATCACTCCCTGAGCAACTGCTCCAAGATGCAAAACGCCATCACCAACACAGAAGCTGAATGGATCAAAACCGGAAAGACCGCCTGCCCCGTATGTATCACCGGCGGCAACAAGGTCGGTTCTTCCGCCACCGATACCTCTACCCACGTATACGCAACCAGCGGCGGCACCTACTATCACACCGAGGATGACTGCTCCGGCATGAAGGATGCTTCCCGCATCACCATCCAGTCCGCAGTTTCCGCGAAAAAGAAGATGTGCCCCAAGTGCGTCACGCCCGATAAGGTCATGGTCTTCGGAACCGCAGGCGGCACCTACTATCACACCAAGAGCACCTGTTCCGGTATGAAGGACGCGCTGTATGTAACGGCTGAATACGCAATCAAGTACGGCAAGAAGCCCTGCCCCGAGTGCGCAAAGATGTTTGCTGACGCCACCAGCTCCTTAAGCAGCAACACCACCACGACCACCGGTTCCACCGGTACCGGCTCAGGCTTTACGACCACCGACAACACAATCTATGTATACGCAACGGACGGCGGCACGTACATGCATTTAAAGTCCAACTGCTCCGGCATGGCCAACGCCAAGAAGGTCACCTACAAGCAGGCGGCAAATGCCAACAAAAAGATCTGCCCCGAATGCATGACCACTTCCACCGTTAAAGTCTTTGCCACCGTAGACGGCAAATGGTTCCACACCATTTCCGACTGTCAGGGCATGAAGAACGCCGAATTCGTGCAGGCCAAGACCGCCATCGCCTACGGCAAGACCGCCTGCCCCGAATGCGCAAAGCTCTTTGCGAAAAACACTGCCAGCAACAACAATAATAATAGCAATAACAACAATAATAATAACAACACGAACACCAACACAAATACCAATACGAACACCAATACCTCCTTTACCACGGATACCGACAGCAATCCGACGGGTTCTGCCAGCAGCAAGGTTTATATCAAGCAGGGTAAACCCTACTACCACAAGAGCGCCAGCTGCTCGGCTCAGAATGCAACCGGATTAAGCGCGGTAACGCTGGAGTTCGCAATCGACCGTGATTACAAAGCCTGCCCCTCCTGCAAACCGGCAAGCAAGATCACCTACTAAAATACGATAAAAAGAAGCCTCTGCAATCTAAAAAATGCAGAGGCTTCTTTTTTGCGTGCGGTAAACCGCAATGCGCTTTTACTTTTCCCAGTCTTCCTGCCTGAATCCGACCGTCACTTTGTTTCCATCGCGGACAATCGGCGTTTTCATCAGCGTAGGATTTTCCAAAATCAGATCA
>JAZSFI010000431.1:0-4144 GCA_045532135.1 Clostridia bacterium
AAAGCCGGAAGCGTCCTCAAATGCGTCCGCTCCGATTTCCGTAAGCGCCGCAGGCGGACAAAGCGTGTTTTTCGGATAGATGCATTCGTACAAATGCCCGGATCCGGCTGCTGCGAGATGCGCGTCGCTGCCGAGCGTGACGATATATTTGCCGCCTGTTTTCATGGAACCCTCGGAAATCATGCGAACGGAAGCGGGCAATTTCACCGTGTCAGGCGATGAAGCGGCGGAAAATGCGCTCTCAAGCACAGCAACCACAGGCAGATCCTGAACGGAAGCGGGCAAAACAAGCTCTTTTGCGGTGCCCTCATAACCCAAAATGGCGCAGCCGTCCTCATAAATGGAATAAATCAATCCGGTTTCTTCATCGATGCCGCCGATTGAGACCATATAATTCGGGATTCTCATGGCGCACCATCCGGTTTTTCCGTTTGTTGTGTATCCCCAGCCCCAGTTATAGCTGGAGCCCGGATAAGTTTCGCAAATGGTGATGATTTCGCCGTTATATAGATAATTGAGCGAAGTGTAGCTTGTGCCCGGGCCTTCGCGCAGATTCAAAGAAGTGGAGACGGTGATTTTATACATCGGAAAATCTTCCTTTGTCTTTTCGCCGTATTCCACGATAAAACCGCCGGATACCACGGAAGAAGGAGAAAGATCAGCCCAAGTTCCGTCCGTTTTCTGCGCAAGGCTTCCGCGCTCATTTGGACCGTGCAGAGCAAAGGGCTCGTCCTGCGCCCATTTGGAAGCGGCAAAGTCGTCCTTGAACGCTTCTTTTGTTGACCATTGCCAGTTTCCGTATTCGTATTTTCCGCCCAGCCAGCAGTCGCCGCCGGCCTGCGCAATGAGGGATTTGACCGCGTCGTATTCCGCCTGCGTTTCGATCGAAGCAAGATATCCGCCCTTGATTTCAGAAAATGAATTGGCGTAAATCCACGTGAAGGCGCCTGTATAAAGCTCATACCTGTGATCGCCCAGCGTGACGGATGCATCCGGGGGAGTTTCCGCTTCGATGGCGCGTTCCCAGACGGCATAGAGCGTTGTGTCCTGATTGATGAAAAATTCATCCTGCGGCTTGTAATCGGGTGTGATCGCATCGGGCGTAAGCGCCCAGCCGACAAAGGAATGTCCGACAAGCGTGGGAGAAGAAAGCGTGATCAGGGTCGGAATGCCTTCGGTTTTGCTCTGAGCGCGCGGGGGATTGGTTCCGCCGTTGGCGTCATAGGTAATTGTATATGTGTCTACCGTTCCGCCGTAATAGTCGCGCCAATAGGTGTTTACCGCGTTGGTTCCGCGCTGCTTGCTCTTTGTAGCGCGGTTGGAGGGAATTTCGTAGTAATAACAAAAATAATACGCCGCGTCATATGCGCCTGAAGCGGTGTTCGGGATTTCCTTCAGATAATCTCCGACATTCTTTTTGTTGTTTTCAAGCTCATATCCCAAATATGCAAGCTGTCCATAGATATTGGTCCAGTCTCCGTACCCGTTTTCTTCGCAGAATTTGATCAGGGAATTGCGTCTGGAATTCCATTGACAGATGCCGTATGCCTCTCCGCTGTCGCCGATGGCCTCGGGATTAAAGTTGGATTCTGCACGGATGTTGGAAAGAATTCCGCATGCAACGGCTGGCGTGAGATTCAATTCTCCCGTTATGTAATCAAATATGATTTTCTTGTTTGCTTCCCGGTCGATTTCGGAATATCCCGGTAAAGAACCCATGACAAGGAAGAAAAGCAAAAAGCATGCCGATATGCGTTTCATGTACGTGTTTCCTTTCAAGATCTATATATGTACATCGAATATGCGTACCTATACACGTATACTATACACGATAAAACATGAAAAGTCAAATTTTCGAAAAAGAATTGAAACAGATAATAAGAAAATGCGGGCAATTCAAGCGAATGCCCGCATTGTTTGGGAAAATCCAATATGCTATTTTTCGATCAAATGTGCAAGCGCATCGGGAAGAGGCGAAGAAAAGCACATGGTTTTGCCTGTGATCGGGTGAACGAAGCGGACGAACGCGGAATGAAGCGCAAAGCGTCCCGGGAGGAGCAGCGGCTGTTCCTCGCCGTAAAGGAAATCGCCGAACACAGGGCAAAGAATGTGCTTCAGATGCACGCGGATCTGGTGGGTTCGGCCGGTTTCAAGGCGGAGGTGAACAAGGCTTCTGTTTCCCGCTGCCTTGATCGTTTTGTAGTGTGTGACGGACGGTTTTCCGCCCTCCTTCACTTCGCGCCTGACCGTTGCGCCTTCGGCTTTTCCGATGGGCGCATCGATGGTACCGGAAAGGGGATTAGGGATGCCCTCCGTTATGGCAAGATATTCTCGCACAAATTCCGGCGTATGCAAAAGCGCACTCATTTTCATCTGCGCGTGCGCATGCTTGGCTACGCACATAAGGCCGCTTGTGCCCTTGTCCAATCGGTTGATGGGGCGGAAAACATAGTTTTCCACGTCACGATAGCGATAGGCCATGCGGTTTTCAAGCGTGTTGTCCGGCTGCTTGGGCGAGGATTGGGTGGCAAGCGGCGCTTCTTTGTCAAGAACGATGATGTCGTCGTCTTCGTAAAGCACATTCACAGGCACGTTTTCGGGCACAACCACAAAATCGTTTTCATCATCGATGAGACTTACGCTAATCACATCGCCCTCATGCACGATGTGATCTGCATGAACGCTTTCGCCGTTCAGGCAAAGGGCATTGAGCGCCGTTGCCCGCGCAAGGTGATGGCTGGATATGCCGATTTTTCCCCTCGCCACGCGCTTGATAAGCCGGCCGTCGTCATCCTGTAGGGCAGTGTAGGAAAGCGTTCGCATGAGGCTGTGATCTCCTTGCTTTTTTTGAATAATTCGTTTTAAAAGCGAGATGTTCCTGCCGGGAAGCGGAATTTAGTTTGCTTTTGCCTTTATTTCTTCCGTGATTCGCTTTATGAATTCATCTGTGGACATGCTTCCTATGTTCACGCCGCCGCGCGCCGTAACAGATACAAGGTCGTCTTCTTTTTCGCGCTGACCGATCACAAGAAGATAGGGGATTTTCATGTTTCTTGCTTCGCGGATTTTGAGAGCGATTTTTTCGTTTCTCAAATCGCCCTCCGCCCGGATTCCGTTTGCTTCAAGGGCGCTTATAACCACTTCGGCATAATCATTCTGATGCGTGGTGATGGTCATTACCTTTGCCTGTACGGGAGAAAGCCAGACGGGGAACGCGCCGGCATAATGCTCGGTCAGAATGCCGATAAACCGCTCGATGGAACCAAAAAGGACTCTGTGAATCATGACGGGACGACGTTTTTTGCCGTTTGCGTCCGTGTAGAGGAGATTAAAGCGTTCAGGGAGGTTCATGTCCAGTTGGATGGTGCCGCATTGCCAGGTTCTTCCAAGCGAATCCTTTAAATGGAAGTCGATCTTCGGTCCGTAAAATGCGCCGTCTCCTTCGTTTATGGTGTAATTGATTCCGATTTCATCAAGCGCATCCTTAAGGCCGTTTGTGGCGGTCTCCCACATTTCATCGGTTCCGATGGAGTTTTCAGGACGGGTGGACAATTCCACATGATAGGAAAACCCGAAGACGGAATACACTTCGTCGATCATCCGATACACGCCCATAATTTCATCTTTGATCATTTCTTCCGTCATGAAGATGTGGGCGTCGTCCTGCGTAAAACACCTGACGCGCATAAGTCCGTGCAGCGTACCCGATTTCTCGTTTCTGTGCACGAGACCGAGTTCTCCGCAGCGGATCGGCAAATCCTTGTAGCTGACGGGCTTTCTTTTGTACACAAGCATGCCGCCCGGACAGTTCATGGGCTTAACGGCATAATCGTGGTCGTCGATTTTCATGGAATACATGGTATCGCGGTAGTGATCCCAATGCCCGCTGGTTTCCCAGAGTTCGCGCGTCAGGATCATGGGCGTTTTGATTACTTCATACCCGTTTTTCCGGTGCAGCGCGCGCCAGTAGTTTTCAAGCTCATTTCTGAGAATCATCCCCTTCGGATAGAAAAACGGCATACCCGGCCCTTCCTCAAGGACATCAAACAGATCCAGTTGCCGGCCGAGCTTTCGGTGATCGCGCTTTTTGGCTTCTTCAATTTGAAAAAGATAGGCGACCATCTGTTCCTTTTCAAAAAATGCC
>JAZSFI010000562.1:0-5523 GCA_045532135.1 Clostridia bacterium
AAGCGCGTTTATGCTGTATGAAATGGGCGAGGAAGCGCTTTCTGATGTGTGCAAGGAAAAAGCCATCCTCATGAAAAAACACATTCCCGCGCCTTCTGACAACAAGGCGGCCGGCGCGATTTTGTCCTTGTCCGGCATTGCCGATGCAGTCCGGATGAATCAAACCCGCTTTGCAGGCACGGGGGCGAAGGGCTATTCGTCTTTGATGGGCGGCTACATCTTAAACGCACGCGCGGAGGCGGGCGACATCGAAGGCGCGCTGAATGATGCGCGTGAATTCTGGGGCGGCATGCTTCAGATGGGCGCAACGACCTTCTGGGAGGATTTCTCCATCGACTGGATGAAAAACGCCGCAAGAATCGACGAGGAGGTGCCCGAGGGCATGATCGATATCCACGGCGATTACGGCGCATACTGCTATAAGGGCTTTAGGCACAGTCTTTGCCATGGCTGGTCCAGCGGTCCGATTCCGTTTGCCACCGAATACATTCTGGGCGTAACGCCGGTCGAACCCGGATACAAAACGGTTCGCGTGAAGGGAAATCTCGGCGACCTCGAATACGCCAGAGGCACCGTACCGACGCCCAAAGGCGTGATCAGCGTTTTCCACAGAAAGGGAACGGACGGCAAAATCGCAACGCGCGTAGAGGCGCCGGAAGGCATCGAAGTTATTTTGGAATAATAAAGTGATAGGGAACGGCACAGGCCGTTCCCTATGATTTTAATGCGCTGTTTTAGAACGGAATCGCGTCGGGATCCGGCGCGGGCTTGGCGCACGGCACCTTTTCGGGATTCATGGGGGCGATGGATACTTTTTCCTTACAGAAGGGGCAGATGAATTTCTGATCGTCCGGATACTGATCGGGATTTTTGACAGAGAAGAATTTTCCGCATTCGGGGCAGACACAGCCGATAAAGTATTCGACTTCGGCTTCTTCGATTTCTTCGTCTTCCTCTTCGAAATCATCTTCATCGTCTTTGAGAATGCGAAGATTTCCTTTTCTTCTGGGCGCGGGCGCGAATTCGATTTCGTGATCGTCTTCAAAATCCTCTTCGTATTCTGCGCCGTGACGCATTTCAAGCTCGGTCAGATCGTCGTCGATGCTCTCGACGTAATCGCACAATTCTTCCTGATCGGCTTCAAGCGCGCTCACGCTTTCGGCGAGCGAATCGATCACGTCGATCATCATATACATAAGCTTTACGCTGTCGTCCTCCTTATTGAGCTTTAAACCGTCCATCATGCCGTGGATGTAGCCGATTTTATCGTTCAGATTGGGCATTGTAAGCCTCCTTATGAAGCAAAAGCGGAAACGCCTTTGAATCGGGCGCTTCCGCTTTTGTTAATGAAAATCTTAGGCGCGGGAGAGATACTCGCCGACGCGGGTGTCGATCTTGAGCTTGTCGCCGATTTCGATGAACAGCGGAACCTGAAGGGTGAAGCCGGTCTCGACGGTGGCGGGCTTGGTGGTGTTGGATGCGGTGTCGCCTTTGAAGCCGGGCTCGGTGTGGATAACTTCGAGCTCTACAAAGAAGGGAGCTTCAACGGAGAAGGGAGCGCCCTTGTAGAAACGGACGGTGGCGTTGGTGTTCTCTTTCATGAACATGATGGAGTCTTCAACCTGCTCCTTGGCAAGACCAAGCTGCTCGTAGGTTTCGGTGTCCATGAAGTAGTACAGATCGCCGTCGTTGTACAGGTACTGCATTTCCTTGGTCTCGATGATGGCCTTGGGCATTTTGTCGGTGGGGTTGAAGCTGCGCTCAATTACAGCACCGGTGATGATGTTCTTGATCTTGGTGCGAACGAATGCGGCGCCTTTACCGGGCTTAACGTGCTGGAAGTCTACGATCGTCCAAATACCGTTCTCCCATTCAACCGTAAGGCCTTTTTTGAAATCGCCAGCTGTTACCATAAGGGTTCCTCCTCTAAATAAAGATCTTTGGATTTGTGATCAAACAACAATCAGTTGCTTGGGGGTCGTGATGGTGTTGATGAAGCCGTCTTCCGTGATGATGATTGTATCTTCAATGCGGCATCCGCCTACGCCCGGAATGTACACGCCGGGTTCTACGGTAACCACATGACCCTTCATAAGGGTTTTCTCGCTTCTGAAACTCAGCGAGGGAGACTCGTGGATAAAAAGACCTACGCCGTGGCCGAGGGAATGGCCGAACGCGCCGGGATATTTTTCATCGAGCAAATCGCGGGCAACCTTATCCGCTTCAAAGCAGCTTTTGCCGGGGCCGATATATCTAAGGGCAGCCAGCTGCGCTTCAAGCACCGCGTCATATATGGCGTGAAGCTCGCTTGAAATCTCTCCCATTGCGATGGTGCGCGTCATGTCGGAGCAGTAGCCGCCGATTTTTGCGCCGAAATCGAAAGTGACCAGTTCGCCCTTTTCGATAATCTTGTCGCTGGGTACGGCGTGGGGAAGAGAGCCGTTTACGCCGGAGGCCACGATGGTGTCAAAGGCGCATCCTTCGCTTCCGTGAACGCGCATGCGGTAATCCAGATACGCGCAGACCTCTTTTTCGGTCATGCCGGGTTTGATATATTTAAGAAGATCGTCAAAGGCTTTGCAGGAAATCTCACCCGCTTTTTTGATGCATTCGATTTCCTCGTCGCTTTTTACTTCGCGCATTTCCTCGGCGACATGGGGCATGGAAACAAGCGTTACGCCCTCAAGCGCCTTTTCAAGCGCGCGGTATTCATCCACGGTCAGAACGTTTGTTTCAACGGCCAATTCGTTTATGCCGCATTCGGAAAGAAGATTCTTTATGATCTGGCTTCTGGATGCGTCCTTGCCCGTCTGCTCAACTTTGCATTCGGGGCTCTGGCGCTCAGCCTGTTCGATGTAGCGGAAGTCCGTAATGATGTGCTGGGAATCGGGAAGGATCAGAAGACAGCCTTCGCCGGTGTATCCGCTTAAATAGTGCATATTGATTTCGCTTGAAAAAAGCGCACTCTTGATGCCCTTTAAACGCAAAGCATTGATGCGGTCCATGCATGATACCTCCATGATGAACAAAGATACACTAAGTATATCACGTTTTTCATTGCTTGAACAGTAAGTTTTTGCAAAGTTACAATAAAATTTGATAAGAGCATTGTATATAAAGCGGATTTATGATAAAATGAGGTCGATGAAACAGAATTTCAAGGGAGGATTTCCATATGGCAGATATGCTCGCGATTGCAAAAGCTGTTGAAGGCGGAAGAAAAAAGATTGTTGATCAGCTCGTTAAAGAAGCGCTTTCGGAAGGCGTCAAGGCCGAGACCATTTTGAATGAAGGCCTTGTTGTCGGCATGACCAACCTGGGCGAAATGTTCAAAAACGGCGAAGTATACGTTCCCGAAGTGCTCGTTGCCGCCCGCGCAATGAAAGCCGGCACCGATATTTTAAAGCCCCTGCTCGCAAGTGAAAACGTTCAGTCTCTGGGCAAGGTTGCCATTGGCACCGTTCAGGGCGACCTTCACGACATCGGAAAGAATCTGGTCGGCATGATGCTTGAAGGCAACGGCTTTGAAGTTATCGATCTTGGCGTAGACGTTGCGCCCGAGAAGTTTGTGGAAGCGGTCAAAAACGGCGCGCAGGTTATCGGTATGAGCGCCCTTCTTACCACCACCATGCCCATGATGAAGGCGGTTATCGATATGCTGAACGCCGAGGGCATCAGGGATCAGGTTAAGGTCATGATCGGCGGCGCGCCCATCACGCAGGAATACGCCGACCAGATCGGCGCTGACGGATATTCCACCGACGCCGCCTCTGCAGCGGAGCTTGCCCAGAAGCTGATTGCATAATTTTCCGAGGGCTTCATATCCTTTGTAGAACCTCAATTGTAAGGAGAAAGACTCTCCATGTATGACGTAGCGATTGTCGGCGGGGGTCCGGCAGGAATTTCCGCAGCATTGAACGTAAAAATCCGCGCCCTGTCGATGATCATGTTTTCGGGCCCGGACGGGCTTAATAAAGTGAAAAGCGCAAAGGAGATCCCGAATGCTTTGGGATTTCCAAGCGTAAGTGGAAAAACGCTTGCCGACGCATATGAAACCCATATGCGTTCGGCAGGCATTTTGCCGTTTCATAAAACCATCGACCACATTTATCCGATGGATGATTATTATGCGCTCACTTCGGGCGATGAAATGTGGGAAGCAAGAAGCGTGATTCTGGCTACGGGCGTTATGAGCCAAAAACCGATTCCTGGCGAAGAAGAACTGATCGGCCGCGGCGTAAGCTATTGCGCCACCTGCGACGGAATGCTGTATAAAGGCGGCCATGTGCTTGTGCTCGGATATGAGGAAAGCGCGTTTGAAGAATGCGAATACCTTTTGAAGCTTATGAAGGTTACGTATTTTCCGCTTCACAAAAATGCCCGGACGGTTCCGGGCGCTCAGACGATTGAAAATGCCAAGCCGGTTTCCCTTAGAAAAGGGGAAAAGGGCGTTGTTTTGAATACGGACAGAGGAGAATATGCCGGCGACTGTGCGTTTATTTTCAGATCTGCCATCGCGCCGGGAACGCTTCTTCCCGGTCTTGAAACCGAAAACGGACACATTTTGGTGTCGCGCAATTTTGCTACCAATCTTCCCGGCGTATTTGCGGCCGGCGATGTGACCGGGCTTCCGTACCAGATTGCAAAGGCGATCGGGGAAGGGGCGACGGCGGGATTAAGCGCGAATCAATATATTCAGTCCCTTTCCCATAAAGGCGACTGACGGAGGACGAAAATGAAAAAAAGGCTGGATATGCAAAGGGGAAAGGTCGGAAAGCGTTTTCCGGTTTCTCCGACGTTGATTATCGTACTTGAATCAATCATTCTTACGTTTGTGCTGGAAATTCTGTCCAGACGCTCGTTTATGAGCGCGGCAGGCTTTTTGTTCGAACGTCCGACGGTGTTTTTGTATAACGCCGTTATGGTTGCTTTGGCGGTTGCGCTGGCGATGCTGTTTCGAAAAAAGCTCTTTGCGCTTATGCTGGTTACGGTTGTGTGGTTGGCGTTTGGCATATCAAACTGCGTTTTATTGTCGTTCAGAACCGCAAGCCCTTTAACCGCCATCGATCTTCAGCTCGGCATGGAAGCCATTCAGATGATCGACGTGTATTTCAAGGTCTGGCAGGTTGTTTTAATCGGCATTGCGATTGTGTTTGCCATTGCGCTTCTTGTGTTTATTGCCATCCGTTCGCCCAAATACCGTAAGGAAGGACAAACGGGACTTTTAAGATTCAGCGGCTTTGCGATCGTATTTCTTTTGTCTACGATCGTGATTTTCCAAAATCCCAATCTGATTTCAAAAAATCTTCGTCCTTCCCTGTATGATTCATATCTAAAATACGGTTTTCCGTACTGCTTTTCCTACAGTTTTTTTGATATAGGAATTACGGAGCCCGAAGGGTATTCCTCGGAAGAGGTTTTGAAAATCGCGGAGGATTTTGACCTTCCGATTGAAGAGATCACAAACATGCCCGCGCCCGATGACAACAATTTTCTGGACGAAATTATTGAATCCATGCGAAC
>JAZSFI010000218.1:0-10451 GCA_045532135.1 Clostridia bacterium
CGATGATCTGTCCGGAAAGCGTTACTGTGACAAGAGAGCACAATACATTTTTGACCGGAATGCAGGTCAGAGACAGCGCAAGCACCAGAAGATCGGTCGCCAAGTACATCCACTGAATGTCGATTTTTGAAATCTTCGAAAGCGACATGGCCAGCGCGTCGTCGCCTGTCGGCGCACCGCCGGCTTTTACACAGACGCCCACGCCGACGCCCACAAAGACGGCTCCGACAATGGCGGCGGCAAAGGGCAGATTGGCGATCTCAGGATAAATGGGCGGGAAAAGTTCGCATATCGCATACGCGCCGGAAAATGCGCCGGCAGCGACCAGCGAATACGCGACAAAGGGAATGCCGAACATCCGAATGCCGAATGCGTAAAAGGCAACATTTAAAACGATGCTCGTCCACGCGGGGGAAAATCCAAACCAGATGTCCAGAAGCAGCGTAAGCCCCAGCGCACCGCCTTCGGTGACATGCGCAATGGAGTGAACCTCCATAAGCCCAAAGCCCAGGATTGCACCGCCCAGGACGTTCAAAAGCAGCTGCTTTAAAGTGATTTTCTTGATTTCTGAAAGAAGATAGGCCATTTTACGTGTTTCAGTCCTTACAGAAAGTAATTTATTTATTGAGCGCGGCAACAATGGCGCGGTTAACTCGCTTTCGGGTTTCAATAAGATAGGCTGCGCTCTTAGGATATTTGTCAAACTCGATGGGCTCAATGTCTTTTTCAATGAGCCTGACCGCTTGGTCTTTTCCAACGACGGAGGCAAGCATCTGAAGCGCGCGCATATCGTTTACCGCTTCCGCCATGTGCATCATGCGCACAGACTCAATGGGCATTCCGTGATCGCCGGGATAAACCTGGAAGCAGTCGCCCGCAGGGGAGAACCCGTCGCCGTCGTTGGACAGGAAGGGATTGACGGGATGCGTGGAAAACTGGCTGTTATAGAAGTTAAAGCCCCACTGCAGGAAGCGCTTGATGTCGTATTTGAACATCTGAAGCCCCAGAATTCTGGTTCTCTGACCGGGCATGGCGATAAAGGTATTCGCCACGTCCTTATATTGGCCGATGCAGTAATACGTCCAGAGGTCGGGAACTTTTTCCTCCAAAAACGGCTTTATGTGATTGCACGAAGGCACAGGCTTCTCCACCGCGCCGGATTTGTAGAGCGCAATGTCTGAAAGCGCATCCACAATCGGGAAGCCGGAAAGCTTTTCCTTGACGGCAAGGCGCGCCTTCATGTAATTGTCAAGAAATGAGATGTTGGGCTCGTCCGAAATGTGGAAAATGCATCTTTCACGGATACCGAGTTCATCGATTTTCTTGACCAGCGCGGTCAGATATTCCTGCAAAAACGCCACATATTCTTCGCCCGTGGCCTCGGTTTCCCAGCCGAAAATGCGCTTTTCCTGGCCGTTTACGTCGGCAACGATTTTCGGCGCATGCGCCGCGCCCCACTGGGTGAAAAGATGCGCCATTTCAAAATATCTGACGCCGCACTCTTTTGCAAGGGCGATGAACCTTTCAAACTTTTCAAAGCCGAATTCGTAGCCGGATTCGGTTTTTTTGATATCGATCAGCTGGCAGGTACGCCTTTCGCCGCCCACAGCCGTATCCAGCGGCGGTGTATGAATGGGCGTTAAGAGGCAGTTCATGGTGCGCTTTACAAACACGGTTATGTAATTTTTCAGAATCTCCCACCATTTTTCGGAGAACATTTCCGCATCATACCGGTCGCAAAGGCCGTCGTAATGGAACCACTTGGTGTGAATGAGCGTCTGCTCGGGAAGACATGCGTCAAAGCGCGTATAGACAACCTGAAGCGTCGTCTTTTCGCTTCCGTCCAGCGGCTCCAAAATGATGTTGACCGGATATTCACCCGCGGGGATCTCTTCAGGGCATTCGATATCAAGCCACGCGCTTTCAAAATGATCCGAAAACGCGGGGAAACGAAGATCCGTTTCGTCGGTGATGGGGTCGGGATAAAGACCCGGCGTTTTTCTCAAATAATTGTCGTCCGCGCCCGGAAGCGTCGGGAACAGAACCGGCACAAACCGAACGCGTCTTACGCGGACAAACGCCGCAACGGGCGATTCAACGTACATTTTGAAATAGTCGCGCGCGTTGGGTTCGCCTTCCATTTTCCATGTGATCTGAAAAGACGTACTTTCGTTTTTAAACGCCTCCACGCGTCCGTCAAATGCGCGCGGCTCCTCATCCGGGAACACTTTTTCAAGAGATGATACGATGAACGATTTTAAGATCATTACGGTTTCCCCTCCCTTAGCGTTCGTGCGATTTCGGTGAGTCTTCTTATGCGGTTGTTGACGCCGGATTTTCCAATCGGCGGCGAACACATTTCACCCAGCTCCGCCAAAGATGCGTTGGGCTCCATGAGCCTGAGGTTCGCGATTTCCCTGATCGGCGCAGGCAGTTTTTCAATGCCCAGATGCTGATCGATAAACTCGATGTCCTCAATCTGCGTCTGCGCGGTTTTGACAGTTCTGTCGATATTGTTGCTGTCGCAGTTGGCAAGGCGGTTTACATTGTTTCGAAGCTCTTTCAAAATGCGCGTGTTTTCAAGCGACAATACCGCCGCATGCGCACCAATTCTGGTCAGCATTTCGCTGATATCCTCGGCATTTTTGAGATACACCGCAAACTGCGCCTTTCTTTTGCTGACGCCCGCGCTTAAATCAAACCCCTTCATCACGCCCTCAATCGCGCCCGCGATTTCTTCATTGCCCGCGGTGATGGAAAAATCATACCCTCGTTCGGGGCTGGAAAGCGTGCCGGAGGTAAGAAACGCGCTTTTCAAAAGCGCATGCGCGCAGCAGTTTTTTTCATAAATTGCGGGATGCGGCGCGGAAGTAATGCCGAACAGGCCGTTTTCGTCCTTCAGCTTCAGTTCATCAAGCATCCTGTCCACACTGTCGTCCGGAAAGGTCAAAAGATATCTTGTGTGTTCGCCGAGGCGCGTGGTTTTCAATGTCCTTATTTCGCACACCACGCCGAAAAAATGGCGGATCATGCCGAAATAATACTTCGCTGCAGCCATGTGCTCAGTGGAAATCGAAAGGCCGTATTTGCCAAATCCGCGGAATGCCACGCCGCCCGACAGCAAAAGCGCGGTCGCCAATTCTGCGCGGGCACAGCAGTCCCACGCGCATTCCTTTGAGGAAAGTTCGGTTTTTACGCTTTCGGAAAATGTCATATGGAGGGTTTTCCTTTCTGTAGGTGGAGAGAAGTGTTCGCTGGCGTATGAGATACAGTTTTCCCGGACAGGAGCCTTCTTACAGACTTTCCTCTCCCAGCACGCGCACTTCGGTTTCAAGGCGCACGCCGTATTTTTCAAAAACGACATCCTGAACATGCTTGATCAGATCCAGAATGTCCTTTGCAGTTGCATTTCCCGTATTGATGATGAATCCCGCGTGAAGCGTGCTCACCTGCGCGCCGCCGACGGAGACGCCTTTGAGATTTGCGCCTTCGATCAATGCGCCTGCAAAATAGCCTTCGGGACGCTTAAAGGTCGAGCCTGCGCTCGGAAAAGCCAGCGGCTGTTTTTCCCGTCTTCGGGCGGCGAGATCTTCCATGGTTTTGAGGATTTCTTCTTTGTTTCCCTTTTTTAAAAGGAATTTTGCGCTCGTTACAATCCGGCCCGTTTTTAGGGGCATGCTGGTTCTGTAACCCAGCTCAAGCCCGCTCGCCGGGTATTCCGTGATTTTGAGCGTTTCGGGATCAAAAACGCGCGCGCTTATGCACACGTCTGAAAGCTGTCCTCCGTACGCGCCTGCGTTCATCGCCATGCCGCCGCCGAGGCTTCCTGGAATGCCGGAGGCAAACTCGAGCCCGGTGAGCGAATGATTATAGGCAATGCGGGCAATTTTTGAAAGCAGCTCGCCGGCTGAAGCGGTGATTTCGGCGTCGTTTACTTTTATGCCGGAAAACTCCTCGCCCAGTACGATCGTAAGACCGCGGATGCCCGCGTCCTTTACGATCAGGTTGCTGCCGTTTCCGATAATGGCGACGGGCACGCCCTCTTCCCTGGAAAGCGCGACAAGACCGGAAAGCTCCTCTTCCGAAGCCGGAAACGCCATAACATCCGTTGGTCCCCCAACGCGAAACGTCGTGTGCTTTGAAAGAGGCTCGTTTTCCAATACGCGCATCTGTTTATATCGGTTCTGAATGAGGCAAGCAAATGACATGCCCTTTCCCTCCTCAATCGGCAATCTCATAGTCGAAATTACGCATCATCTGCTGACTGTATGCAAAAATCACAACGTCCGGATCGATCTCTCTGACGATGGTTTCCATGCTGTCTTTGGTGCTTCTTAAATCAATCGCATATAATTCTCCGGCAACAAGCGTGAAAAAGGCAGAAACCGGCGTTCCGTAGCTGTCTTTGAAGATGAGAATGCGTTTGTCAGAAGCATTTTTATTGATGGTGTGAAGGCGCGCAAGGTAATCGCCGTAGACGTAATAAGCGGTGGTGCTGTGTCCGTCTTTTGTATCGACAGCGAGCATGTTGCGGTCGATGACAGTTTCTTCAAACGAGCCGGATTTTTCAATCTTCACGCCCGTTTTTTCGGAAGAATATTCAATTTCGGTGTCGTAGGCCGGATAGAGCAAATGAATGTCGTCCGTATCCACAAGACCGAGCCCCAGACGCTGACCGATTTCTCCCGAGAAAATGTCCTCGTGCACTTCGTCAATAAAACGGTCGTAGGAAAGCGCGGTTTCGTCAAGACCCAAATCAAAATCGCGGTTCAGATTCCGAACCGCTTCAAAAGCGGTTTCCAGCGCCATTCTGTGCGTCCAGTGAATGTCGGAATTAAAAATCGCCTGATCGGGCGTGAGCGACGCCCTTTGATAAGCAGCGCGGCTGTCGGTTACGCAGATACCCGCTTTTTCAAATTCACCCGTAAAAAGATCGGCAAACTCATTATTGTTGTCCATCACGCGGTATTTTTCGGGCAGAAGGGACTCGTCATACACGCCGCAGTGGCAATAGACAAACGCGGTCGGGATGTTCAGCTCCTCTTTAAGACGAATGGAGAAGTCGATCAGTTCGTTCATCTTGTCGTTCGTAACATCTCCCGTGAACATGTCGTAAAACGAGCCGTTTGTCAAGCGAACGGTGTTCTTGCCGCCCAGATCATAGATATCTTTTCCCAAAAAGGACTGAAATCTCGCGTTTAAAACGCGCATTTCGTCTCTGAAAAAGAGGCGTTCGTTGGCGTTTCCGTTGAGCTTATAGATGCGCGCCTTGACATTGTCCAGAATGGTCGGATTTTTCGGCATTTTTTCTTTATAGCTTTTGAAAAAGCCGTAGCCGTACATGCCGCCGTATTTCACCATCGTGGCGCAGAAAATCACGCACAGAAAGGCGATGAACAAAAAGGCCAGAATTCGGTTGATCCATTTTCTCATAGAGCGTATCCTCAAATCAGAAATTAAAGTAGATAAAGGGATTGTAGCTTCCGGCGATCACATAAGTAAATGCAATCACGGTGACGGCAACAAGACCCAAAAAGCGTGCAATCTCGCTGACAGGCGCAGGAATATGAAGCTTTTTTTCTAAAAACGGCCCGACAGGCAAGGATACAACGATGGAAACAAGGAAGAACACGCCGTATTCGTGCGCAAGGATGCCGGTTAAAGTGTTCCAAAGGGGCGCGCCGTTTAAAAAGAACATCGTTTTATAGTGGTTAAGCGCATGAAGAACGCTTTCGGAGCGAATGAGCACCGTAACCACAACGACAAAGAACATGGCGTATATATGGCCGTACCACTTTTTTTCCATGCGTTTTCCGATCCCGGTCAGTCTCTCTATAACCTGAACCAGAAAAAAGCCCACGCCCCACAACAAATATGTCCACTCCGCGCCGTGCCAAAGACCGGTCAGCGACCAGACGACAAACATATTGAATATGAGCCGTCCCGTTTTGACTCTGCTGCCGCCCATCGGGAAAAACACGTAATCGCGGAACCATGAGGTGAGCGAAATGTGCCATCTGCGCCAGAATTCAGCCACGGACTTTGAAAGGAAGGGATAATCAAAGTTTTCAAGGAAGTGGAAGCCGAACATTCTGCCAAGGCCGATGGCCATGTCCGAATAGCCCGAAAAATCGTAATACACCTGAATCAGATACGCAATCGCCGCATACCACATGAGCGCCACCGAAACCTCGCTCTGTGGACAGGCAAACACCTTGTCCACCACCAGCGCAAGATTGTTGGCCAGAATCACTTTCTTGGCAAAGCCGACCAAAAAGCGTCTCAGTCCCGCGCAAAAATCGTCCAGCGTTTCTTTGCGGTTTTTGATTTCGTCCGCAATGGTCTGATACCGAACGATCGGGCCTGCGATCAATTGCGGGAAGAAGGAAATATACAGGCAGACGCCCATGAAATTCTTCTGGACCTCGCCTTTCTGGCGGTAAATGTCAATTACATAACTCATCGCCTGAAAGGTAAAAAAGGAGATACCGATCGGAAGCGCAAGGCCGGGATCGGGCAGATTCAGAGAAAAAGCCTTGTTTAAATTGGTCACGATAAAAGTTGTATACTTAAACACGCCCAGCAGGCCGACGTTCAAAACGCAGCTTGCGGCAAGAAGCGCCTTTGCGGTGTTCCTGCGGGCGCGAAAATGATCGATTCCAAGCGCAAAAAGCCAGTTCATAAAAATGCTGGCCAGCATGACAAACACAAACGCGGGCTCGCCCCACGCGTAGAAAAGCAGGCTGAATATGGTTAAAATCGTATTGGCAGCCGTTCGGTTTTTACGGAAAAGGAAATAAAAGCCAAGCACGATCGGCAGAAAGAAAAACAAAAACGCATTGCTCGAAAAAACCATTGGTATGCTCCTTTGAGGGATAGATGAAAAAAATTACATACCTCGGGCGGGAAGCGCGAAAGCGCTTCCCGCCCGGGAAAAAACGTCTTTTACGCCCTGTGCATGTTTAACACCTTGAACGCTTCGCGCGCGTCCTTGGAGAAATCATCGCAGCCCGCTTCCACGCTCACGCGGCCTTCATATCCCATTTCCTTGAGGGTGTTGAAGATTTCCTGATATCGTTCTCCATCGCCTTCTTTGGGAAATTTTCTGCCAATAGCATTTGCGATGTGCACGTGTTTCAGCTGTTCGCCTGCCATGGTGAGCGCACTTAACGGCTCCGATCCCATCGCCATATGGTATGTGTCGGCCAGAACCGCGATATTGGGCATCTGAATCAAAGACGCCATGAGCGTTGCCTCGGAGACGAAGTTCATGATGTTGCACTCGCCTGCGCGAAGGGGCTCGATCACAACGGTGATATCATTTTCCATTGCGTGACGCTGAACCATGCGAAGATAGTTTCCGATCTGACGCCATGCGACGCCGGTGTCAAAGCCATCGGGCACGCGGCGGGAACCGCCGCTTCCGAACACCACGATCTTCACGCCCAGCCGCTTTGCGCGGGAAAACGCCTTGTCCAGATAATCATGGATGATCTGCGCATTCACTTCTTCGCCGACCACCTTGATGTCGCCGGGGAGCATGCTGTTGCAAGCCTCGACCTTGATCGGGGCGCCGTCCACAATCGCGCAGGCTTCCTCAAATTCCTCGTCCGTCATGCCCGCAAGTCTCGCGAGCCCGAATTCCAGATAGTCAAAGCCGATTTCGGCAATTTCATGGATGTTTTTAATGTCTGTGCAAATGCCAAGGCGGATCATGGCGCTTCTCCCCCTTTAACTACTTATTGCCGTAGGTGCCTTCGGTGTCGAGGGTTACGCCTTCTCCGGTCTTCAGGCGCGAGGTCGCGCGGCGCTTATTGAGTTCCTCCAGGAACTTATCTTCATCGATGGGAAGCTCGATCGTCTGGTCAAGCCAGCTGGATAAATGCATGGCGTTTGAAATGGTAAGGCCGTTGATGCCCTCTTCGCCGCCCGCAACGAGTTCGCCCTTTCCCAAAATCTTGTCGGTAAACTGCTGAAGAACGCCCACATGCTGGGGATTGAGGCCATCGGTCTCCACTTCCGTTACCTCCACTTCGGGCGAACCGAAGCCGTTTTTATAGGTCTTATGGAATTCATTGATGTCCACAGACAGCTTTTTCTTGATTAGTTTGCTGCCGTCGCAGATCAGCTGGCCGCCGTCAAGGTCAATCTCGAGGCGGTTGGTGCCGGGGCAGTCGGAGGTAGTGGTGATGAAAACGCCGGTCGCGCCGTTTTCATATTCTACATACGCGGTTACGTCGTCTTCAACTTCGATGTCGTGCCACTTGCCGTTGTGGGTGAAAGCGCGAATCTTTTTGGGCATACCGCAGATCCACTGCCACAAGTCAAGGTTGTGCGGACACTGATTGAGAAGCACGCCGCCGCCTTCTCCGCCCCAGGTGGCGCGCCACGCGCCGGAATCATAATAGCTCTGAGAACGGAACCAGTCGGTAATCAGCCAGTTGGTACGGCGGATGGCGCCCATTTCGCCGCTTTCGACAATTTCCTTCATCTTTCTGTAGACGCAGTTGGTGCGCTGATTGAACATGATGGCGAAAATCTTGTCGCATTTGGCGGCATATTCGTTCAGCTCTCTGACGGCCTTGGTATAGACGCCTGCGGGCTTTTCGCTCATGGCGTGAAGGCCCTTGGAAAGCGCTTCCTTTACAAGACCCGGATGGTCGTAGTGCGGGGTGGCGATGATGACCGCGTCCACAAGGCCGCTGTCCATAAGATCGGATGCGGTACTGAAAACAGTTACGCCTTCAAGATTCTCATTCGCCCACTTCTGTCTTTCTTCCTTAACGTCCGCAACGGCGGTCAGAACCATGCCGTTTACTTTTCCGGCCATGATGTTCTTCGCGTGACCGGAACCCATGTTGCCGATACCGATGATGCCGACTCTTACCTGATCCATCTTTTCCCACACTCCTGTCTTTTTACTCTCAAAGCCTATATTTGCAAGAATCTTTTTCAGCGCATCCGCAGCCGCAGCAAACGCCGTCTGGCTGTCTGGATAGAAATACTTGTGCTTGACTTCCTCATCCTGCAGATTTTCAAGACCGGAAAATACGCGAAGATGGGGCTCAATCGTCAAAAGCACATCGCTTTCATTTGCCGAAAGCCCTCTTAAAATATCCTCAACGTTTCCGTCTCCGCAGCCGGCGGGAACAACCGCGCCGCCGTCCAGAAGCGCATCCTTAATGTGCATATAGAAAATATGATCCTTCAAAAGCGCATAATTGTCGATCGGCTTTTCGCTGCACTGAATAAAGTTTGCCGGATCGAAGATGCACTTTAAGCGGCCGCCGAAATGGTTGATCAGATCCAGACATCTTTCGGCAGTATCTCCATAGATGCCCTTTTCGTTTTCATGGCAGAGAAGAACGCCCTTTTCTTCGGCTGCCGAAAGCATTTTTTCAAGACGGTCAATGACTATGTCTCTGTACGCCGCCGGATCTTCATCCTTGGGATAGTAAAAACTGAACATGCGCATGCGGTCGCAGCCCAGTACGCCGCACAACTCAAGCGCATGCGTAAATTCGTCAAAATGTTTATCAAAGTCATCCGTTACGGAAATTTTTCCGAACGGAGAACCCATGGAGGAGACCGAAATGCCTTCGTCATTGAGCTTTTTGCGAATATCTGCCGCTTCTTCAAGCGACAAATCCTTCACGTTTTTGCCGTTCACGCCGCGAAGTTCGATGCAGGCGATGCCTGCTTTCTTCAGAGCTTCGATTTGTCCAACCAGATTGTTGTCCGCTTCGTCCGCAAAAGCAGAAAGAATATATTTCGCCATATGCACACCTCTCACATTTATAACATTCCATTTAATAGTATACCGTTTGTGCGCCTCTCAGTCAAGCAAAAAGGCCAAAAAGCCTTTGATAAAGCCCATTTTTATATACAAATAAAAAAGAGCTAACGCAGATGATGAATTATCTGCGTTAGCCCCATTCGCAGGATTTCTGACATAATGCGTTTTTCATTTGGATTTTCTTATATACCGGTAGGGCGGGATCTTGCGCCCGCCGCTGATACATACGTTTTTTACAGAATGTGCAACAACATGGTTTACACATTTCCGGCGGGATCAAGGCCCCGCCCTACGCTTCGCCGGAGACAAAATTTTGAGGGCTGTTGCTGATATTGTTTCTGCAACAGCCCTTTAATATGGCGATCAGACTTTTTTTGCCACCGCGTCGCAATAAACACAGCGATAAATACGCTTGGCGGGGTCGGTTAATTTGAACTCCTGCCTGAGTTCCTGCTCGGTGGAGGAAATGCAGCGGGGATTTTTACAGCGGATGACATCGTAAATCGTGGTGGGCGGGGTCAGATAGAGACGCTTGACCTTCTCGCCGTTTTCAATGAAATTGACGGTGATGCCGGGATCGATGTAGCCCAAAACATCAAAATTGATGTCAATAATTTCGCCGATTTTGATGATGTCTTTTTTGCCCATCTTGACG
>JAZSFI010000442.1:0-2602 GCA_045532135.1 Clostridia bacterium
TCCGCCGATGGCAAGCGCTTTTCCGCGAAGGGAAATTTCGCCCGTCATGGCAATATCCTGTCTGGCCTTAAAGCCCGTCACGGCGCTGAACATGGCGCAAGCCATGGCAATGCCGGCGGAGGGGCCGTCCTTGGGCGTTGCGCCCTCGGGGATATGCACATGAATGTCGTGTTTTTTTCTGAATTCCTCGTCAATACCTGCGTTTTCCATGCGGCTTCTGACGAAGCTCCACGCAATTTTGGCCGATTCCTTCATAACGTCGCCCAAGGAGCCGGTGAGCTCCAGATTGCCCGTTCCGGGAAGCACGCCCACTTCAATCGGCATAACTTCGCCGCCGACGCTCGTCCACGCAAGGCCGTTTACAACGCCCGTTTCGGGTTCTTTTCCGGTTTCCGCGTGCGTATAGCGGATCGCGCCGAGGTATGAGGGCACATCCTGGGGTTTCACCGTAACGGCCTTTCTTTCCTCATCAGGCGTATCCAGCATGTTGACGACCGCTTTTCGGCAGATGGCTCCCAGTTTTCTCTCCAGCGTTCTTACGCCGGATTCCCTCGTATAGCCGTCGATGACTTCGCGGATCGCCGCGTCCGAAATTTTGAGCATTTTGCTTTCAAGGCCGTTTTCATGAAGCTGTTTTTTCCAAAGATGCCTTTTTGCAATCTGCACCTTCTCCTCCAGCGTATAGCTCGGAACCTCGATGATTTCCATGCGGTCGAGAAGGGGGCGCGGAATCTGATCCATGTTGTTGGCGGTTGTAATAAACAAAACCTTCGAAAGGTCAAACGGCGCTTCGAGATAATGGTCGCGGTAGGCAAAATTCTGCTCCGGATCAAGCACTTCCAGCAGCGCCGCCGCAGGGTCTCCGCGAAGGTCGGACGCCATTTTGTCGATTTCGTCAAACAGGAATACGGGGTTCATCGTGCCCGCCTGCTTGATTGCGGAAATGATTCTTCCCGGCATTGCGCCGATATAGGTTCTTCTGTGTCCGCGGATTTCGGCCTCATCGTGAACGCCGCCTAAGGACACCTGACAGAACGAGCGCTTGAGCGCCCTTGCCACGGAGCGGGCGATGCTGGTCTTTCCGACGCCGGGCGCACCGACCAGACAAAGGATGGGACCCTTCGAATCCTTTTTGATGCTTCTTACAGCCAAATATTCGACAATGCGCTTTTTAACGTCTTCAAGCGCATAATGATCCGCTTCAAGCACGCTGCGGGCGCGCTTTATGTTGATTTCGTCCGCATCGAACTTGCCCCACGGAAGCTCCAGCATGTATTCGACATAGCTTTGAAGGACATTGCTTTCGGGCGTATTGGTGCCCATGCGCGCAAGCCGCTTTAATTCCTTTTCGCATCTTTGTCTGGCTTCGCCCGCAATTTTGCTTTCGGCAAGTTGCTTTTCATAAGAAGCGATATCATCGTCCGATTCGCCCAGCTCGTCCTCAATCACATGCATCTGTTCCCGCAGATAATATTCGCGGTTGTTTCTCTCGATGCGCTCATGAACGCGCTTTTGAAGCTTGGTTTCCAGCTTGATCACGTCCAGCTCCTGCGCCATAAAATCCACGATCATGTCAAGACGCATTATTGCATCAGCGCATTCAAGCGCTTTTTGCATATCGTGAACGTCGTTTAAAATATTGGTCGCCAGAATATCCGCAAGCTCGCCGGGTAAGCGCGCGCCTGCAGCAGCCTGTTTCATTTCGGGGCTCAGATCTTTTCGGGTCTCGGCCATCTTGTCAAACTGCTTTTTTGCAAGACGCATAAGCGCCAGCGCTTCCTTCGTCCGCTCGCTGCGTTTTTCCTCGACCGCGCACACCTCGGCATACTGCATATTGCCCGCGTCAAAAATGCCCGTGAGCACCGCTCGGCTTTCACCTGCGACCAGCAGGCGGAAAACGCCGTCGGGCATACGCACTACCTGCTTGCTGCGCACAATCGTGCCCACCATATATACATCCTGGATGCCGGGCTCATCCTTCATTGCGCTTAACTGCGTCACAACGAAAAGACGGCTGTCACCCTCAAGCGCTGTATTCATTGCCTGAACGGACTTTTCTCGTCCGGCGTCAAAATGCACAACGGTCCCGGGAAAAATCACCGTTCCGCGCAGCGGGATCATCGGCAGTTTCAATTCCTTGGGCGCGTTGTTCTGGTTCATACTCAAATCTATTTATCCCCCATATTCGTATAAAGCTAACTGTGATTATACCTTTCATTTGAAAAGGTGTCAAGCATAAAGCCGGTCATCGGCTGGAATTGGCAGAGCCAAAATATGTACAAACAAAAAAACGAAGGCCGGCTGAAATCTGCCGCCTCCGCTTTTTTCATATCAGGATCGCATTTCTTTACCAGTCGGTCACAATCACGTAGTCGGGCGTATATTCGACGTCCCAGATTACCTCTTCGGCAAACTCATACGCCAGAACCACGTCGCACCAGCGCAGGAACTGAATCTCCGTAAATGCGCCGTCCGTAATCACGAAAACAAGCGCGCCCACAGCTTCGTCCTCCGGCGCCTCAAATGGAACGGCAATCTTCCAGATTTCCTCCTCAGGCCATGCAACCGAAACCTCGGTCTGAACGGAACCCATGTAGATTTC
>JAZSFI010000231.1:0-3554 GCA_045532135.1 Clostridia bacterium
CTTTTTGCCCAGAGTCTTCATCTGGGGCTTCAGCTGATAGGTGGTAAACTCGCGGGCGTCGTCCACGAACTCAACGGATTTGACATTGGGCTCGCTCTTGATGAGCTCCTCGATTTCGCCGGACAGCTTCTCGCCCTTGACCAAACATCTGGACAGGGGCTGGCGAACCTTGAGGGAAGAAACGTTTCTGCAGGCGCGGCCGAGGGTAACAACGGTCATAACCTCTTCCATGCCGGTTTCAAGATCCTTGTCAACGAGGGTCATGTCGGCTACCGGGAAGTCGCAAAGATGTACAGACTCGGGCGCGCCGGGAACATTGTTGGCGACCAGATTCTGATACATGTTTTCGGTCATGAACGGGATATAGGGCGCAAGGAGCTTGGTAAGCGTTACAAGAACGGTGTACAGCGTCTCAAACGCAGCCAGCTTCGTGCCTTCAAGGCCCTTGCCCCAGAAGCGCTCGCGGTTCAGGCGGACATACCAGTTGGAAAGTTCGTCCACGAAGCTTGCGATGGCGCGGCTTGTTTCGGTAATCTTGTACTCTTCAAGGCCTTTGTCCACAAAGTCCACAAGGGAGTTAAGGCGCGAAAGCACCCATTTGTCGATCAAAGTGAAGTCTTCCTTGTTCGCCTTTTCGCTTGCGGGGTTGTAATTGTCGATGGATGCATACAGCGCAAAGAACGCATAGGTGTTCCAGGGCGTTCCCATAAACTTGCCCTGCATTTCGCTGACGAGGTTACCGGAGAAGCGGGTGGGCAGCCACGGTGCGCCGTTGGCATAGAAGTACCAGCGAACCGCGTCCGCGCCCTGCTTGTCAAGAACATCCCAGGGATCGACGACGTTGCCGATGTGCTTTGACATCTTGCGGCCTTCTGCGTCCTGAACGTGACCCATTACGAGACAGTTCTTGTACGGGCTTTCGCCGAAAACGAGCGTGCCGATGGCAATCAGGGAGTAGAACCAGCCGCGGGTCTGGTCGATGGCTTCGGAAATGAAGTCCGCCGGGAAGCGCTGCTCAAAGATTTCCTTGTTTTCGAAGGGATAGTGCCACTGTGCGAAGGGCATGGAGCCGGAATCGTACCAGCAGTCGATGACCTCAGGCGTTCTGTGCATGACGCCGCCGCACTTTTCACACTTGATGGTCACTTCGTCGATGTAGGGACGGTGAAGCTCAATGTCGGGCTTGACATTGTCGCCCAGCTCAATCAGCTCCTGACGGGAACCGATTACATGCATGTGTCCGCAGTCGCACAGCCATACCGGCAGCGGCGTGCCCCAGTAGCGTTCGCGGGACAGCGCCCAGTCGATGACGTTCTCAAGGAAGTTGCCGAAGCGTCCGTCCTTGATGTTGTCAGGCATCCAGTTGATGGTCTGGTTGTTCTTCAGAAGCTGGTCGCGAACCTGGGTCATCTTGATGAACCATCCGCCGCGTGCGTAATAGATCAGGGGCGTATCGCATCTCCAGCAGAAGGCATAATCGTGCTCAAACACAGGCGCGGAGACGAGCTTGCCTTCTTCGTCCAGCTGCTTTAAGATCATGGGATCGGCCTTCTTTACGAATACGCCTGCCCACGGGGTCTCTTCGGTCATTTCGCCCTTGGTGTTGACGAGCTGAAGGAAGGGAATATGGTTTTTCTTGCCTACGCGGTTATCGTCTTCACCGAACGCCAGCGCGATGTGAACGATACCGGTACCGTCGGACATGGTGACGTAATCGTCAGCGATGACCGTCCATGCGTTGTCCGCGTCGGGATCCTTCTTGACGGCTTCTGTCTGGAAATCAAAAAGCGGCTCATACTTCATGCCGACAAGGTCGCTTCCGGGGAAGGTGGTCTTGTTCGTAACGACAGCGCCTTCGCCCAGAACCTTTTCGATGAGCGCATCGCCCATGATGACGGTTCTGCCTTCAAAGTCGAACTTCGCATACGTTTCTTCGGCGTTTACGCAAAGGGCAGTGTTGCTGGGAAGCGTCCAGGGCGTGGTCGTCCAGGCGTAGATATAGGTGTTCTCCTCGCCCTTCACCTTGAAGCGAACGACGGCGGAGCGCTCTTTGACGAGCTTATAGCCCTGAGATACCTCGTGAGAGGAAAGAGCAGTGCCGCAGCGGGGGCAGTAGGGCACGATCTTGTGACCCTTGTAAAGGAGTCCTTTCTTGGCAATCTCCTTCAAAGACCACCACTCGGACTCGATGTAGTTGTCCTCATAGGTGATGTAGGGGTTGTCCATATCGCACCAGAAGCCAACGCGGTCAGACATCTCTTCCCACATGCCCTGATACTTCCATACGGATTCCTTGCACTTTTTGATGAACGGCTCAAGACCGTACGCTTCGATCTGCTCTTTTCCGTCCAGACCCAGAACCTTTTCAACTTCCAGCTCAACCGGCAGACCATGGGTGTCCCAGCCGGCTTTCCTGAGCACGTTTTTGCCCTTCATGGTCTTGTATCTCGGGATCAGATCCTTGATGGCGCGGGTTTCGATATGACCGATGTGCGGTTTTCCGTTCGCCGTCGGCGGTCCGTCGTAGAAGGTGAATACGTCGTTTCCCTTTCTTAAATCAAGGGACTTTTTGAAGATCTCATTCTTCTTCCAGAAAGCGAGAACTTCCTTCTCTCTGGACAAAAAGTCCATATTCGTTGAGACTTTTTCAAACATGGTATTGCCTCCCATAATTGATCAAAAATAAAAAAATCAAGCCCCGTCCCCGTATCTATGGGACGATGGCTCGCGGTACCACCCATATTGGCGCATGAAAATACGCCCTCTTATCGCGCACAGAAATTATGCGCCTGCGCTGTATCGGGCGCGCCCGGCGAAGCCTACTGATTTAAAATGTTCGGTTCGCTGCTCCGGGGTGATTCCCGCTTTTCTTCCCTTCCGAACTTGCACCAGTCTTCGGATCGCTAAAAGGGCGTATAAAAAACGGCTGTCCCCATCAATGCATTCTATGGCTATTATACGTGCATATCGTTAAATAGTAAAGGGATAAACGAGCATTTTACAATTGAAAAGAAGAACAGGCGCAAAAATCCGGCGGGAGCAAGCCCCCGCCCTACCGGATAAACAGCAATTTCCGAGTTTTTGAATGCTTACATGCCCACCGACATGCCGTTTACGGTCACACCCTCTTCGGCTTTGATAAGGATGTATTTTACGCCGTCGATGATCCTCGTTTCGATGAGATTGGCGCGCTCGGGGCTTACGCGCACAACGACGTCCGGGGTTCTGACTTCAAACTGTCTTTCGTTCACGATGGAAGCGGCGGGGATGTCCATACCGTTTCCAAACGTTTCGTCAAAATTCTTTTTGAAGGCTTCGGTCTTCTCGTCGCTGATGCCGCAGCCGGTCAGCATTTTGGAAACTTCTTCCTTTGAGATACACGCGGTTTCGGCTTCCTTGTCGGCCTTCTGCTCGGCAACGCGGGCGATCAGCTGCTCATTGACAGCCTGAACGACCTCCATGCTGCATTCGTCCTGAAGGGATTCGACCAGCAGGCTCTGAAACGCTTCCTTCTTTTAAGTCGGATCGTAGCCATGTCGTTCTGTGAGCCAAGG
>JAZSFI010000411.1:0-6678 GCA_045532135.1 Clostridia bacterium
TCCTTCGCCTTTTTAACAAAAGCCTCAAATCCTTCTTTTCCGCCGAGCGCTTTGGCAGGCGAATATCCGTTTGTGGGAAGACTTCCGGTAAGTCCGTTTGCCATCCAGCCGCGGTAAACAACAGACATCGTTTCAACGCCGTTTTCGCTCAAATCTTCGACAATCTTTTCAGCCTCTTCAAAGCTCGTCATGATGACGTCGCGTTTTCCGAGGATGTAGTTTTCCTTTTCAAGCCCCAGAAATTCGATCTGAACATCAAAAGGACGATCGGAGGCGTTGTCAAACGTGCCGTTTTCGATCATGTATTCGCGCCAAGCGCCTGCAAGCCCGGCGTACGTTGCTTCCTTTCCATCATTCAGGAAAAATCTTTGAACGATGTCAAAGTCGCGAACCTTTTCTGTACGCATGGAGATGGTTCCGGAGGAAGGTCCTGTGGGCTGCTGGTAAACCCAGCGATAGGTGTATTTCGCGCCGACCCAGTCAAAGGAGGTTCTGACGCCGTTGGGATACGCCATAATTCTTGCGGCATTGTCGCCTTCTTCAATGAGGCCGAGATATCCGATTTCCTTGTCCGTGTGAACCATTCCGAATACCGGCATGATGACGGGCTCCGTATCCACACTCCACATGGAATACACACTGTCTTCAATGCCGATGTTTGTGCCGTAAACAGGCTCATCATAGGGAGAAGTGTATCTTCCTTCGTTGTCCTTGAGCTCAATGATCGCGCCCTGTCCGTCAGGAATAATGATGTAGCCTTCATCCTGTCCGAGCTTGCTGTGACCCAAGAACGGGAAAACAGTAAAGGTTGCAACGGTATACTTTTCGCTCATTTCCTCAATGATACTGTCCTGAGGGATCTTTACGACAAAACCTCTTTCATCCATTTCAAGGATTACATCGTATCTGATACCGATGTCGGCAAACTTCACATGGGCGGTAAATCCGTTATCAGCAAAATCATATTCAATTTCAGAATTGGAATTGATGAAGTCGGCCTGCGTGTTGGAGCTTTTCAAATCCTCAATATATTCCATGACCACGCCGCTTTGGTAAAATCCTTTCCACTGCGCATTGTCTTTAAGTCCGGCGGTATCCTGAACCGTGGAATACAATACGTTTCCGCTTTCCTTGCTTTCAACGAGAATGGAAAGCGTATCACGTTTGAGGTAGAGATTGAAATCTGCGTTTTCACACACGAATTCATATTCGGAAGGAATGGACGACGCTTCGCAAAGCGCGCCGAAAGCTGAGAGCGCAATCAGAAAAAGCGCAATAACCCACTTAGCGATTCTTGACAAAGCGATACACCACCTCTCCGTAAATTGAGGAAACGAAATCAACCAACTGACTGATCAAAACATAAACGACAAACAGAAGCGCTGCCGCAATCAAAACGGTCAGGAGCGTCCAGAGAATGATTTTTATCGTCTTCCAGAACGTAAAATCGTTTAAGTACATGATCATAAGGACGATCAGAATTGCCGTCCATCCAAGGGAAACCACGCGAAGCACGGTGATAAAGAACTGCTCATTGAACGTAAGCACATTTGTCAGCGCCAACTGAATCGGCATGGCGATCAGCATCGGTGCAAGGCAATACGCACTGCCGATCAAAAGATCCTTGAATGTCGCTTCGCCTTCCTTGATCGTGCATACAAGATACAGGCAGATAACCAGCATCATGTATACGCAAAATACGGTCAAGAAGTCGTTCAAAAGTTCATAATATCCTTCCGGCACCGATCTGAACAGGAAACCTGCGAAATATTTGTTTACAACGTAGAACACGAAGAACACGGCCATCACTGCAAAAGCCGACCAGCAGCTTGCGCGCTTTTCGTGCTTGATGCCGTAGTTGGCATCATAGGGATTTTTCAGCATCATGAAGCACCAGTTGAATTGGCGAACCGGTTTTACGTTCATGACGGCTTTTTTGAATTTTGAAAGCGGCTTTAAGCAGCCTGTCTTTCTGTTGATGATCGAAAGCGCTTTCAAAACAACAACGATAATCGCCGCGGCAATCAGAATGCCGCCCAGATTCTTGTGGAGCCAATCGCTTCTGATCTCCCAGAACGAATCGGAATAGCCCTGCAGACTTCCGCCGTTTTTGAAAGCCGTGAGCGCTTCATCAAAGTTTCCCTCTCTGTAAAGCGCTTCGCCAAGGCCGGTGGACGCATAGGTGAAAAGAGAATTCATTCTTAAAACCTTGGTCCAGGGCTCCTTGGATTCCCTGTATTTGCCCTCCTGGAAAAGCGTAAACGCTTCATGCACAAGGTCGGTAAACTCAGTGGGCTTCAAAACCTGAATGCTGTTTAAAACTTCGTCAAGAACATAAAGCGTGTAGTCATCGTCTGCAACAATGCCGGTGACGGACTTGAACGTACCGATTCTCTGATCGCCGTAGTCAAACGCGCCGAATACAAACAGCGTATCGCCTTCGGAAGTATACTCCATGATATATCCGTTGGCATTTGCGGTAAAAATGGACCCCGCGCTGTTTACGGCTACGGCAGTATTCATGTCGTAAAACCAGTCCGGAACCAGCGTATCCTTACCGGCAACATTCAATCGTCTTAAAGTAGAAGCGTCGTTTGACTGGGAAACGGTATACACCATTCCCTTTTCGTCAATCGTCAGGTTCTTAACGGACGAGGGAACGATGCCGGCCATGGTAGACAACTGCTCAGCAGAAAAAACCATTTTTTTGAGCTTCGTAAGTATGTTTACGCTGGATACATTCGCGCCGTAATAGCCTAAAAACTCGCCCTCCCCTACCGGTGAAATCTGAATGATGCCGTTGGTGGAGCCAGTGGATGCAATGTAAAGGTTTCCGCGTTTGTCAAGCACGATTTTGTTCGGCTTATACGGCGCTTTGTCTCCAAAAAGCGGATGCGTCGGGCGTTCATATTCCCTGATTACATTTCCGTCTTTATCAAACACAATTACCTTGCGTCCGTTTTCATCAGCAACGTACACATCAAGGTTATCGTTTACAAACACACCCTTCGGGGACTTGAGCGTCTTTTTGTTTCCGATTTCCTTAACGTATTCGCCGCTTGTTGTTATAACCAGAATGCGCTTGTTTCCGGTGTCGGCAATGTAGAGATTGCCGTCCGGTCCCATTCGAAGGTCGGTTGCATTTTTGATGCTTTCTTCGCCGAAGCGGGTCATCGTGCGGACCGGATCATACGCAGTCTGCGTTTCAACCAATTCCCCGTTTACGCCCAAGGTAAACGTGCGGTACGGCGTCGCCGCAAGCGCAGGCGAAAAGGCGGACAAAAGAAGGGTCAATGCAATAAGGATCAATGCAAATCTTTTCATCTCTACATCCTCCTTACTTCATTCCGCTGTATGCCATCGTGTTCATAACGCTGGACTGCATGATGACGAACAAAAGCAGGTTCGGAATAAACATGATCAGCGCAGCGGCTGCCGCCATTCCCTGACCCTGGACGGAGCCTACGCCCGTAAGCGTATTCATGTAGAAGGAAAGGGTGCGGATGCCTTCGGAAGAAGTAAACAGTGAGGAAGTTTCCACATTGGTCCAGACTGCCTGAAACGCGAGAATTGCGCCGGTTGCAATGGCGGGCTTGGTCAAAGGAATGATGATCTTTCTGTAGATTCTAAACGATCCCGCGCCTTCCAGCTGCGCAGCTTCAATCAGGCTGTTGGGCACCTGATCGATAAACTGCTTGATCAGGAAAAGACATACCGGCATGGCAATCAACGGCATGATGTGCGCAAAATACGTGTCCATGATGCCGACGGTTGAAATCGTCAGATATCTCGGAATGGTAACAGCGGTTGCAACGAACATGAGCGCCGCATTGTTAACTTCAAAAATCGTGTTTTTGAGTTTGAACTTCATTTTGCTTAATGCAAAGCCCGCCATCGTCGAAATGATGATGGACAAAAACACGACGGCGATGGTTACAACCAGGGAGTTGAAAATGTACCTTGAAATCGGAATCGAGGAACCTGCCGCGGTCTGGAAAAGGTTTCTGAAATTGATCAGAGACGGATTCGAGACAAAGAATTTCGGCGGGAACGCATAAAGCTCGTCCATGGGTTTGAACGCGTGATTGATGATGTAAATAATCGGCGCGCCCATGAAAATTGCTACAGGCACAAGATACAGATAAAACGGGATCTGATTTCTGTGAAATCGCTTAGGATTGACTTTGGGACCGGCAATCGCCATATGTGTTTCCTCCTTTCTCAGTCTTTCTCAAGGAACAGGGCTTTGGCAACAAAGGAGAACGCGTATATGATGCCAAGGAGCGCAACGGAAACCGCCGCAGCATAGCCCATCTCATAGCGGATGAAGCCATAGTCTTCGATATGGTTGACCATCAGCTGTGCCGCATACTGGGGCGTCGGGTTAGAACCGGTAAGCATAACGCCGATGTTGCCCGCCTGAAAAGCATTTACAACCGCCATAACCGCACCAAAGAGCATCTGGGGTTTCATGGACGGAATGGTAATGTAGAAAACTTCCTGAAAGCGGTTCTTTACGCCGTCAATCGCCGCTGCTTCGTAAAGCTCAGGGCTGACATTCAACAGACCCGCCAGCATCGCAAGGAAGCCAACGCCCATGGAAGACCAAAGCGCAACAACGATAACAATCGGAAGAATGTATGTGGTATTGAGCATCCATACGATGGGCTCTGTAATTACGCCGAGCTGCGTAAGGACATAGTTTGCAATACCGCTCTGGTTTCCGAGGAACACAACTCTCCACATAACCGTCATCGCTACGCCCATGGTCATGGACGGCGAATAGATGATGAGGGCAAGAATGGTTCTGGGAAGGCGCGTCAGCTGGCTTAAAGACCACGCAAGGAAAAAAGCAAGCATATAGCCGACAGGGCCAACGATGATTGCAAAGAGAATGGTATTGGGAAGAACGTACTGAAGGAAGATGGTATCCTGCGTAAGAAGATTTATGTAGTTGGTGAGGCCGACAAACGCAGGCGTCTGAATCGCATTATAGTTTGTAAAGGAAAGGCCGATTGCCATTACGATCGGAACGATGATGAATACGGAAAACAGAATCAGATACGGCGCAAGAAAGAGATACGGCGTGTATTTACTGGTTCTCATTGTACTTGTTCCGCCTCCTTCTTCATTTTGTATTCATTGATGATTTTTTCAACGACGCTCGCATCGGGCGTTTTGAAGGGCTTGAGCATTTTTCCGTTTTTGTAGTAGCCAAACTCTTCAAGCTTTCTGTAGGTTTCGCGGTTGATGCGCTTTACGGCAGTATCCATTGCGCGGCGCGCCTCAACGCCATCGACAGTAACTGAAATAAAGGCGTTTGAAAGTTCACGCTCCAGCATATACGTGCCCAGTACCCACGGAGCTTCGGTCATCCATTCCATCTGCTCCATGATGACCTTTTTGTGTTCGCTCTTTAAGGGAAGAGACGCAAACGCATTGGTGTTGGCGGTCGGCCAGATGTATTCGCTTCCATAAGTGGATTGAAGGAGCGAACCAAACTGACTTTGAATTTCATCCGAGCTCCACCACTTCAAAAACTCCCAGCTTTCCTCGGGCATGTCGGTGGAAGAAAGAATCGCCATCGTCTCCGCGCCGCCGGTTGTCCATCTTTCAACTTCCCCCTCTTCATTTACAAGGCCCGGGAAAAGCGCGATGTTCCAAAGGCCGTCCAATTCCGGAGCGGCATTCAAAAGCAGGTTGTATGTCGCAAGATCGGCGATTCCGATGGGCAGCGTGCCGTCTCTGAACTGCTGATAGAAGCCGGGCGAAGGAACGTCTGTGGGCATGTTGTAGATGGTGAAAAGTTCGCACATCTCCTTAAATCCCGTAAGGCTCGCCTCGCTGTCCAGCGTAGTGTCGCCAATCATTTCGTCATAAATCGATCCGCCGCTTTGGAGAATCAGAGGCAGCGTTCCGGGGAATACCTTCATGCCGGCCATACCTGCAGTCGGGTAATAGAAGTTCATGTTGCGTCTCTGAAGCTCGGGAAGAATCATTTTGACTTCTTCCATATTGTCAGGAACATCAATGGAGAGCGCGTTTAAAACGTCATTTCTGTAGAACATAACCCAGAAATTGACGGTTTCAGGCATGGCATAGATTCCGTCGCCCAGCGTATACGGGATGAAAAGACCGGAAGAGAACCGCTGCGCAACCTCTCCGAAATCTTCAAATTTCGTAAGATCGTAAAGCGCGCCGCGGATATTGAGATAGGAAGGAACAACATACTGAAGTCCAATTACCGCGTCCGGCGCATTCTTGGCGGCGTTTGCAAGCACCAGCTTGTTCGCATCCGGCATAAGAGACAGGTCTACCTTTATGCCGGTTTCCGGAGTAAACTGAGTGTCGATCATATTCTGAAGCAGCTCGACATACTGTCTGCTTCTGCCCATCCACACCTGCAGATGTCCCTTTTTGCCGCTCTTGGCGGAATAGTCCTGCGCAGAGAAGGAGGTGAAGAATCTCTGTGCGCTCTTGGCGGCGCTTTCAAGGAACGATGCGCGTTCGGGAAGAGACGCGCCCGTCTGATAGAAACAAATCTGATCAATGGCGAGGTCGTTGACCGCCATATCCTGATGCTGCTGCGCAAGCATTCGCGCTGCGCTGTTGGATCCGGTCGAAAGTTCGGACAAGCGTCTGGGAAGATCCTCGGGCTCTTCTGCAAGTCTTCTTAAC
>JAZSFI010000429.1:0-4701 GCA_045532135.1 Clostridia bacterium
TTACCGTAGTACCACTATTATAGTTTGTATATTGTACGCGTGCAAGGGCATATTTCAAGTGAAAAAGGACAAATATGTATGGAGGATAGGTGTTTCGCATCCACGATCCGGCAGTATTGGATATAAAAACAGCGCTGATGGATAAATCGGACATACGATAAGAAACTTCACAGCCCAACCCCTCCCCCGGGGGGAGGGGTTGAGCTGAAAAGCGATGGGTTAAAGGAAAAGCTGCGAACGATATGAAATCCTGATAAAGAACCTGCTGAGCGGGGAGCATTTTGACATTATGGATTTATATGATATGACGGCGCCCAATACGGGCGCCGTCTGTAGCTGTTTGGCAGATTGGAGTTGGCATTACAACAGCTTGTTCAGCTCTTCCGCTAATCTTGCTTTCATTGTATTCAATTCTTGCTCAGAAGGGCAATTGTCGGGACTGTACATTTTTTCTCTTGGATACCACCACACAGGACCTTTTCCGTTGTTTCCGTAATTTTCCAAATCTCCGCCAACTCTCGGAAACAAATGCCAGTGCAAATGTGTATCACAATTTCCCAACAGCTCATAGTTGATCTTTTCTGCGCCGAACGCTTTGGCTACAGATTCAGCAACAATCGACATTTCCTCCAAAAATTTCATCTTTGAGGAATGACTCAGTTGGAACAGTTCGGTTTTATGTTCTTTGCAAAGGAACAGCGTATAGCCCCTGAAATGCTGATTGTCACCAATGACCACATATCCTGTTTCCAATTCCCTGACAAACCAAGGATTGGCATTTTCTTTTATCATCTTTATTCTGTTACATATCAGGCACATAATATATCAGCCCCATAAATACAGGTTTTTCGGTCTGCTTTCTTCATGGCTGCTTCGATAACAGAAATCGCTTTTTCAAAGCAAAGGTTATTTGAAAAGATTGTCCATTGCGCGCGTTTTCGATAAAATGGTGGTCAGGGCAATTCCGACGCATGCACCGAAGGCTGCCTGCAGAAGGTTTCCGATGACATCGGCAAGGGCGATGCCGATTCCGAAGAAAAGGGTTTCAAACAGGAAATAGCCGGATACCATGATTAATTCGCAAACGACATAGGAAACCGTATTCTTTATGCGCTTGTTTTTCGCGGTTTTATGGACAAAAAATGCGCAGACAGCCATGAGCCCTTTGATGAGAAACGTCGCCGGCGCGTAGACGGAATAGCCGAGATACAGATCGGCCAGCGCGCTTCCGACGCCGCCTGCGGCTGCGCCCGTCCACGGGCCCAGCAGGATGCCGGACAAAACGACAAACACGTCGCCGGCGTTGGCGTAGCCATGACCGAGCGGGATGGGCAAAAAGGCGGTCAGGACAAAAATGATGGCGGCGAAAAGCCCGGATAATACAATTTTGTAAATGCGCTCATGCGATAAAAGTCTCATTTGAAAGATCCTTTCCGAAAAAAATACACAGGTGAATTTTATCGCCTGTGTATGCGGCATTATAGCGCGGAAACGTTATTTTTTTCGCTCGATTTATGTTTCTTCGTCCTTTTCCGCTTCCTTTTCCGCTTCTTCCTCCGCTTTTCGGATGTTCTCTTCCCGCTCCAGCTGCTTTTGGTAGATATAGATCATGATGGAGGGAATGAGCGCGGCGGCCCAGAGGATGGTGCCCAGCGCGGGGCTGAAAAAAAACGCGATCATACCCAGGAAGTAGAGGATGGTAAGGGTGAGAAGCACGGCGGTCTTAACCTTTTTGGATGCGGTCAGCTTTCTGTAAAGTTCCATGGCGATATCTCCTTTTCATTTGTTTTCTGAAGGGATTCTGTTGGTAAGAAAAGTATGAAGATTTGATTTTTCCGCACTGCGAGCATCTTTTGAGAGGATTTCTTCTTCAAGAGGGTTTTGAAAGCGCATGGAGACGCACGAAAAACCTTCAAACGTCATGACGGCCGCAAACGGAGCGACGGGGAGAAGGTTCATAAGGAAATCAAGGCCGATTGTGTTTTCATAGTTTTTGACTGCCGCAGTCAGCCATAGCGCGTGCGTTCCGATCAGGATGGATTCGCCGGGATAACGGGAAAGAAGGTGCAGGATAAATTCCTGCGCTCTTTTTTTGAGCCGTTTCATGGATTCCGCGCCGCCGTTTGTCGATTGCTCGTCTTCAAACATTTCCTGCATGCGCTGCCTGAAAATTTCGTGGGGGAACGGTCGTCCGCCCATCCATTCGCGAACGCGGTCGTCTGTAGTGATGGGAAGATTTCGGGCTTTGGAAAGCGGTTTGACCGTGTCGATTGCTCTTATATACGGGCTTGAAAAGATGCGGGTAATGGGCGTTTCCCTAAAATAGTCTGAAAGCCTTTCTGCGTCTTTTCTGCCCTTTTCGGTCAACGGCCTTGTTTTTGTGTCGCGCACGGAGGAATCGGACTGGGCATGTCTTACAAAATACAGTGTTGTTTTCATTTGTTCTTGTCCATTCTGATCATTTCGCCCACGAGCGCGAGAAGCTGACTGACGGTGGGTTTGCCGCGTGTTTCGTCGATCGAGCTCCCGAACAGCTTATACTGGTTTTCAATATCGCCGCTGAGGAAGGTCTTGTCGATCAGGCGGCGCATTGCGTCGGCAATCTGCATATCCTTTATGCCGAAGGCGTTTGCAGCGGCCGGGTAGATCGTCCGCTTGAGGTTTCTTGCCGCGTTTATGTCGTTTGCCGAAAGCGCGCAGGCGTAGGAGAGGTATTTTCTGGCGGGAACAGGCGAAAAGCCCATGCCGGATAGGATTTCTTCCGCCTTTTGAACGTCTTTATCCCGCACGCGGACGGGATAGACTGCAAGAAGCTTTGCTTTGAGATCCTCCGCCTTTACCGGAAGTGTGACAACGGGCGAAAACGCCGAAAGCATAAGGCTGCTTGTGTTTTCGCCTGCAAAGTACAAAACGGCGGGCTTTTTATACAGCGGAAGGGAATATATGCCTTCTTCGATGCCGGATGCGGGAAGCATCGGAAGAAAAATGCTGGCAAACACAAAATCGCATTCTCTTCTGATCAGAAAATCGTGCGTTTCGGGTAGGCTTGACGAATATCCCGCAACTTCGATTTTAAGTGCACGAAGCGCGTCCGTCAAAAGGGAAGCGGAAGCGCGGTCCGAAGAGGCGAGAAGCGCGCTTTTTCCCGAAAAAACATTCGTCATCGCCTGCTTCCCCCTGCCGTTTTCATGATGGTTCTATTATAACAAAAACGCATGCACCCTGCAAGCGGAAGCACAATTTCAGTTTGTAAATGTTAAGAAATCGGTTGTTTTATTGACATTATGCGCTTCGTGTGATTTAATAGGAGAAACCGATGAGGAAGAAAAGTAGCTGCATGTCAGGTCTCCAAAGCGATCTGCGGATGGTGAAAGCGCAGTGTGAACGGCGGCAGCGAATGGTCTTTTGAGGGCGCGTTGAACGGCGATACGCCAAGTATACAAGCCGGAGTAAATCCTCCGTTAACAAAGATTGCCGTATGATGGTACGGAAAAAGAGGGCGCTTTCAGCGTCAAGCCGGGTGGCACCGCAGGAGAAACGATATTTTCCCCTGTCCCAGCAAAATGAGATACTGGGACAGGGTTTTTTCTGTCCCCGAGGACAGCGAAAGGAGATATACACTGATGGCTAAGGAAATCCCGTACAAGATTTATCTCGAAGAAAGCGAGATGCCGAAATACTGGTATAACGTCCGCGCGGATATGAAAGTGAAGCCCGCGCCGCTTCTGAACCCGGAAACCTTAAAGCCCATGACGAAAGAGGAGCTTTCCGAAGTATTCTGCGAGGAGCTCGTCAAGCAGGAACTGGACGACAACACCCGCGAATATCCGATTCCTCAGGAGATTCTGGACTTTTACAAGATGTATCGTCCCTCTCCCCTCGTCCGCGCGTACTGTCTTGAAAAGAAGCTGAACACGCCCGCGAAAATTTACTATAAATTCGAAGGCAACAACACAAGCGGCAGCCACAAACTGAATTCCGCCATTGCGCAGGCGTATTATGCAAAAAAACAGGGCCTAAAGGGCGTAACCACCGAGACCGGCGCCGGTCAGTGGGGCACCGCGCTTTCCATGGCCTGCTCCTACTTTGATCTGGACTGCAATGTCTATATGGTCAAGGTTTCCTATGAGCAGAAGCCTTTCAGACGTGAAGTCATGCGCACCTACGGCGCATCGGTAACGCCGTCTCCCTCCATGACCACGAACGTCGGACGCAAAATCAATGAGGAATTCCCCGGAACCGGCGGCTCTCTCGGCTGCGCCATTTCCGAAGCCGTTGAAAGCGCCATGAGCAGGGAAGGCTACCGCTATGTGCTCGGAAGCGTTTTAAATCAGGTGCTTCTCCATCAGTCCGTCATCGGCATGGAGTGCAAAATCGCGATGGACAAATACGGAATCAAGCCCGACATGATCATCGGCTGCGCCGGCGGCGGATCAAACCTCGGCGGCCTCATTTCTCCCTTCATGGGCGAAAAGCTGCGCGGCGAAAAGGACTATCAGTTCATCGCCGTCGAGCCCGCGTCCTGCCCGAGCCTGACGCGCGGAAAATATGCCTACGACTACTGCGATACCGGAAAGGTTTGCCCGCTGTGCAAGATGTACACGCTCGGCAGCGGCTTCATTCCTTCCTCCAGCCATGCCGGCGGTCTGCGCTATCACGGCATGAACAGCATTTTGTCCGAGCTCTACGATCAGGGCCTTA
>JAZSFI010000157.1:0-1828 GCA_045532135.1 Clostridia bacterium
CGGTATGCGAAGGGGTTTCGGCCTCCGGCATCATGGTGATAAATTCCGCTGCGATAAGGGCTGCGTTTTTCATGATGTTTTTGGCGGAACCGGGATGTATGTTCACGCCCTTAAAAACGGCTTTTGCGCTTGCAGCGTTGAAGTTTTCATACTCGATGCCGCCGATTTCGCCGCCGTCGACCGTGTAGGCAAAGTCGCAGCCGAAGGCAGGAATATCCAACTGCTCCGCGCCGCCGCCGATTTCCTCATCGGGGGTGAATGCGATTTTGACCTTGCCGTGCTTGACAGATGGATCATTTATGAGCCTTTCTGCCAGATGCATAATTTCGGCAATGCCTGCCTTGTCGTCCGCGCCAAGGATCGTGTTTCCGTCGGTCACGATCAGGCTCTTTCCCTTGCATGCGCCGACCGAAGCATACTGCTCAGGGTCGATGGTCAGGCCGTTTTTGAGCGTAATCACGCCACCGTCGTAGTTTTCGATGATCTCGGGATTCATGGGAGAGCACGGAACGCCGCTGATGACGTCAAGGTGCGCGATCAGGCCGATGGACGGCTGGTTTTCACAGTTGGCCTCGATCGTTCCGTAGACATAGCCGTATTCATCCATGAAAGCGTCTTTTATGCCGATTTCCTTCATATCTTCGACGATGATTGCACCAAGCTTTTTCTGATCCCCGGTAGAGGGAATCGTGCCTGCGTTTTCATCGGAGGCAGAGGGAGTCATGATATATTTAAGGAACCATTCTTTTGCGCTTTTCATTTATAAAATCCTCCTGGTTTCATGATAGTGTTCATTCATGGGTCTGGGTCTTTCGTAAGGCGTTTCGATGGTTTCAAAGCCCGTCTTTTTGCTCGCGCGTTCAAAGGAAGTCATGATTTCAAGCACATGTCTCGTCTGCTGATAGCCGGCTCTGGGGGAAACGCCCGCGCGGATAGACGCACACATGTCCCAAAGACCTAAGCCGCGGCTGTTGTCCGTGTAGCCGGGCACAAGCTCGACGTCGGTTATGTTTCCTTCCTTATCCACAAGCTGCACGGGGCCTGAGAAGAAGTTCGGGTCGGGCGCAATCAGCGTTCCCTCGGTTCCGAAAATCTCGATGCGGTCTGCCTTCGGATAATACGCGTCGTACGTCGCAAGCATCCGTCCCACCGCGCCGTTTTCAAACATCATCACGCCGTCCAGATACGTGGGCACCTCAACGGTGATGATCTTGCCCGCCTGCTCTTTGGCCGTAACGGTACGCGTTTCAAAGGAGGTTGCCGTCATGCCGGTGGTTTCCCTGACGCGGCCCAATAAACTCACAAGCGCGGTGATATAATACGGGCCCATGTCCAGCATCGGGCCGCCGCCGAATTTATAGAAAAATTCGCAGTCCGGGTGCCACATCTCCATGCCGCGTGAAATCATGTGCGCGTTTACGCCCAGTACGCGGCCGATTGCGCCTTCGTCGATCAGCTTTCGGCAGGTCTGAAGACCCGCGCCCAAAAACGTATCCGGCGCACCGCCCAGATACAGGCCCTTTTCCTCGGCGATTGCGACGAGCTCTTTGCCAAGCTCAAAGGAGGCCGCCAGCGGCTTTTCGCTGTAGACATGCTTTCCATGGAGAAGCGCCTGCTTTGAAACCTCATAATGCTCCGCCGGGCGCGTGAGGTTCAAAATGACCTCCACCTGCGGGTCACCAAACGCATCATACATTGTTTCATATATTCTCAGATTCGGATACTCCGCCTGCGCCTTTTCAGCTCTTTCGCGAACAAGATCGCAAACGCCCACAAGCTCGATTTCCGTATAGCGGGTATGCAGATTATAAAGGTATATTCCGCTGAT
>JAZSFI010000137.1:0-10262 GCA_045532135.1 Clostridia bacterium
GTAGACAACCGACATGATGGGCACAAACAGCATCATACCCATAATTCCCATAAGGCTTCCGCCGATAGAGACGGCAAACAGCGTAAGATAGGCAGGAAGGCCGACGGATTCTCCGACCACGCGGGGATAGATGATATTGCCCTCCACCTGCTGGACGAAGAGAAACAGTATGGCGAAAATCAACGCGTTCTGCGGAGATTCAAGCAGAATGATGACTGCGCCGAAGGCAAAGGAGACAAACGCGCCGACATAAGGGATGAGCGCAAAAATCATGGTCAGACAGCTGATGGATATGGCGTAGGGGAGTTTGAAAATCAGCATGCCGATCAAAAGAATCGCGGCGAGGATGAATGCCTCAAGGCATTGCATTGAAAGAAAACGGCTGAAGGTGCTGATGAACAGGGAGCAGGTTCGGCTGATATACGCCGCCGCTTTTTTGGGCAGAAACGCGAAAAGGATTTTACGCGTGGAACGCGCGATGCGTTTTCGGTCGGCCAGCGTGTAGACGGCAAGCATGATACACATAAGGCCGGACGTCAAAGAGGAGAAAATGGACATGGCGGTTGAGAAGGTGACGTTCAGGGTTACGTTCAGGATATCGCGCATGTTTTCGGAAATCCATGTGCTGACCTTGCTGATCAGTTCCTCAATGGTTTCGGAATCGAGGCCGAACTTGGCGGTAAAGGCGATGATTTCATCTGCGTTCTGGTTGACGCTCACGATCAGTTCGTCAATCGCTCCAGCAAATTCCGGAACGATGAACATGATGATTCCGAAGATGGCCAAGGGCGTCAGAACCAACACCAGTGCAAGCGCAATCGTACTGCGCTTTTTTTCAGAAAGGTATTTTCTTTTGTCGATTTTCTTCAAAAATTTTTCGATTCCGTGGAGCGGTACGTTGAGAATCAATACAAGTACGAAACCGAGCCCCATGGGACTTATGAGATCCCAGATTTTGGCTAAGAATCCTGCGATGGAATCGAGGTTTGTGACCGCAGCAAACAGGAGGACTGTAAAAATGATGGTGGACATCCATAGTTTTAGCTGACGGTTATCGGTGTGGTTCATGTTTTTCTCCTTATCTGCAGCATATGGACACGATCCGGGAAGGAAAAATTAACGCTGCATCGTATTTTTCTCCATATTTGAAAAGCCGAACGGTACTGCATCGCGCAGTCGTTCGGCCTTTGGTTTCGTTATTAGGCATTCGGGAAGAGGCTTTCATCAACGAGCCTGCGGCGAACATCTGCACCCAGCGAACGCAGCTTTTCATCGATGCGCTCATAGCCGCGCAGGATGTAGTGAATACCGCGGATACTGCTTTCTCCCTCGGCGATCAGGGAGGCAACAATCATTGCGGCGCCGGCGCGAAGGTCGGTAGCGGTAATCGAGGACGCGGTCAGGCGGTTTACGCCGTGGATGCGCGCAATTCGGTTGTCAACATCGATGTTTGCGCCCATGCGCTTTAATTCTTCCACATATTTGAAGCGGCTTTCAAACACGGTTTCATTGACCGAGCTTTCGCCCATAACCGTTGCCAGCATTGCCGTCATCGGCTGCTGAAGATCGGTGGGGAAGCCGGGATACACCTGTGTTTTGACGCTGATCGGGCGAAGAATCCCTTCGGATCGTACGCGGATCAAATCGTCGGAATCGGAAACGTGAACGCCCATTTCCAGAAGCTTTGCTGTCAGGGATTCCATATGCGTGGGAATCGCGCCGTGAATGGTTACATCGCCGTGCGTAGCGGCGGCTGCAATCATAAGCGTTCCGGTCTCGATCTGATCAGGGATAACGGCATAATTGGAGCCGTGCAGCGCTCGTCCTCCGCGAATGCGAATAACGTCCGTGCCTGCGCCCTTGACCCAAGCGCCCATGGAGGATAAAAAGTTCGCAGTATCGACAATATGGGGCTCGCGTGCGGCGTTGTGGATGGTGGTATTGCCCTCAGCACATACGGCGGCCAGCATGGTGTTGATGGTTGCGCCGACGGAGGGGTAATCCAAAAAGATCTCGGTCCCCATAAAATGATCTGTCACGTGCGCGCAAATCATATCGCCCGACAGATCCACGTCAATGCCAAGCGAAGTGAGCCCCTTGACCGTATAGTCGATCGGGCGCTTACCGATATTGCAGCCGCCGGGCATGGGCACATTGGCTGAGCCCAGACGTCCCAGAAGCACAGGAACCAGATAATAAGACGCGCGCATCTTTGAAACCAGATCAACCGGCGGGTTATCCTTCGAAATGCCGCGGGGATCGATGTACATCACGCCGTCTTTAAATTCAACATCGGCGCCGAGCCATTTGAGCATATCGCGAAGGCAGTATACGTCGTCTATATCGGGCAGATTTTCAATAGTGGAAGGAGAGTCGGCCAAAACGGCAGCAGGAATAATGGCGACTGCTGCGTTTTTACCGCCGCTGACGCTGACTTCTCCGTGCAGCCTTGTGCCGCCCTGAATACACAATGTTTCAATCATGCTCGTGAATCTCCGCGTTTGATGCGGAGCCTTTCATAATTTTGGAAAAAATCGGCCGATTTATCCTTTGCGTGCATGAGGGCACGCGCCTTGGCAGCAGCTGCCTGCGTTCGGGCAGGCGGGCGCTTCCGATTTTTTTATGAAGTTGCGCTTGCCCATCCAGTTTCTTTCGCCCTGCGCGCCGCAATCGGGGCAAAGGGCAAAATCCTTATCTTTCATGGACAAAAGCTCTTCAAATTGTTTTCCGCATACAGGGCAGAAAAACGAATACATCGGCATACAATCATCCTTACTTTGTGCATAAAGACCCACATAGCATTATACACGCTTTTTCACGTCTTATCAAGTTAATTCGGACGTTTTCAGATAAAGGTTTTCAAAAATAAATGATAAAAGGAGCATTCGTGCTCCTTTTATCCTGCGAAAGACGGTGATTTTACTTTCCGTACTGCATCACTGCATCGACTGCGTCCATAAACGAGGCGCGCATACCCGCTTTTTCCAGCGCCTGGACGCCTCTTATGGTGGTTCCCAAAGGCGAGCACACGCCGTCTTTGATTTGACCGGGATGCAGATTTGTTTCCATCTGCATTTTCGCCGTTCCGAGCGCCGTCTGGGATGCAAGCGCATAGGCGGTCTTTCGGGGGATGCCGTATTTTACGCCGGCATCGGACAAAGCTTCCAGAACCATTGCGATAAAGGCGGGTCCGCAACCGGCTACCGCTGCGCCGGCCGGCATCAGGCGGGAGGGAAGAACGAATACACGTCCGATTTTTGAAAACATTTCATGAACCCATACGTATTCATCCTCCGTCAGATTGTGCTTTTCTTCAAACATCAAAACGCCTTCGCCTACGGAGGAGGGGGTGTTCGGCATGATGTAGAGATGGCGCACGGAGGCGTCGAGCAGCGGAGCGTACCGGTCAAAATCATAGCCGGAAATGACGGACAAAAGAATTTTGTCTTTCAGGCAATCGCCGCTTTCTTTTAAAATCGCTTCAACGTGATAGGGCTTTACGGCAAAAAGCACGGCGTCCGTTTCGCTTGCAAGCGCTTCAAGCGTTTCGCACACGTGAAAACCCAGTTCATTTGCAAATTCCGAAAGTTTTTCGGGATGGTGTCCGCAGACGTAGACATGATCTGCATTGATTGCTCCGAATTCGATCAATCCACGAATCAACGCGCCGCCCATATTGCCTGCACCGAGAAATCCCAGTTTTTTCATATGTTTTCCGCCTTTCCGTATGAATGTGCCGTTTAGAGGATGTGTCTGAAGCTTATTCTGAATTCCGTGCCGCCGTTTTCCGTGGATTCCACATCGATTGCGGCCTGATGAGCGTCGGCTACGCTTCTTGCGATTGAAAGACCGAGGCCGTGCCCTTCATGGGCGCGGGTAGCGGTATTTTTGAGCCGGCAGAAGCGGTCGAAGATGCGGCTGATCTCATCTTTTGATATGTATGTGGATGCGTTATAGATGGAAAGTACGATTTTTCGGACCTGTTTTTCAAGCCTTACGCGCACAAGTCCGCCGTTTTTTTCGTATTTGAATGCGTTTTCGATGATCGCGGTGATCATTTGAGAAAGCGCTTTTTCGTTTCCGCGGATCTCAATACCTTCCGGAATGTTGGTTTCAAATGTGATTCCCTTGTCAAAGGCCAGCGCCTCAAACTGAAGCGTCTGTCCGAACACAAGGGCGGAGAGGTTGACTGAGGTAAACTCCGTGCGCCTGACGTTCAGGTCGCTTTGCGTCAGAACCAGCATGTCGCGGATGAGGTCGTGCATACCGGCCGCCTCTTCCTCTGTTGCGGTCAGCCAATGGTTGGCTTCCTCGTCGTTTTTCATGCTGCCGCCCCTTAAAATTCCGATGTTGGCCAAAATGACGGTCAGGGGCGTTTTCAGCGCGTGGGACGCGTCCTGAATGAAACGTTTCTGCTGCTCCCATGCGTTTTCCGTGGTCAGAAGCGCAAGTTTTGCAACCGGGATGCTGACTGCAATTACGAGAGCGACGGCGCATGCGCCGATCAGAGAAAGGAGCTTGATCAGTTTGACCATTTCCTCGCGAACCGGCCGCGTGCTGGCAATTCCGATGGAAATGGTTCCGTCGGCGTTTGGATGACGCGCAAAATGCATTTCGTTTTCAAGGTCGCCGGTTTCTTCTTCGCTTGATATGGCGGCTGTAACGGCATTTTCAAGCGCTTCCTTTTCAAGATATGCATTCCACGAGCTCGTATTTATGATTTCTCCTGTTTCCGCGTCTGCCAATACAACGATATGCGCAGTCAGTGCGAACATGTGCCCGGGCGCCGGCGCATCGAGCTGAACGCTTGATTCGCCGGCCGGTTCAGTCGCTTTCTTTAAAAGATATTCCTCCAGTTCACCGATGTGTCCGTTATAGGTAAAGATACAGATGAGCAAAAATACCAGTATGAGAACAATTCCGACATACAGGGTGTTGGTTACGATAAACTGTGTTCGCAGCCGTTTAAGCACGGTTTATCCCTCCTCCTGAGAGAGCCGATAGCCGATTTTCTGAAGATTTTTGATGGTGACGGATGAATTTAAAAAACGAAGCTTTCTTCGAAGAAAAGAAATGTATGCTTCAAGATTATTGTCTTCCGCGCCTGATTCCGCGCCCCATACGTTCAATATGAGAGTTTCTTTCAAAACTGCGGATTTTGGATTGTTCATCAGAAGACGCATGACTTCAAATTCCTTCGGGCTTAAATGAACCGAGGCGCTGTCTTTTTTAAGGTCGCATCCGGTCAGATCCAGCGTGATGTCCGCAAAATGCATCTCGTCCAATACCACTTCGCCCGAACGCCTTGTGAGCGCGTGAATACGCGCGATCAGCTCTTCCGTTGCAAAGGGCTTGGTCATATAGTCGTCCGCGCCGGCATTTAAGCCGTTGACCTTGTCGGGAATCGAGTCCTTTGCCGTCAGCATCAGAACGGGCGTTGAAATTTTTTTGGCCCGGATGGTCTGCACCACTTCAAACCCGTCGATATCCGGGAGCATAATATCAAGCAGAATAATGTCGTAAGGGGCGCAAAGCGCGTACTCCACGCCGCTTTTTCCGTCAAACACCACATCTGTTACAAAGGTCTGATCCTCAAATATGCGCTTGAGCGCTGCCGCCAAGCGTTTTTCATCCTCTACGATCAAAGCGCGCATGGATATCGGCCTCCTTTCTGTAAGTATATCATAGCACAAGACGGACGGATTTACAAATGGAGAGAAGGGCAAATTTGATTTTTTTGTGAAGAAACGGAAAGATTCCCAGCATTTTAAGACAATTTTCAGCTTGACGGGTATGATTATAAAAAAGGATATTGATTTTCTTGCCGGACGGAGGCTTTTTTATGGATAAAGAGAGAATTGCTGTTATTACCGATTCTGCGTGCGATCTTGAAAAATCGTATATCGCAGCGCACGAAGATTTGTTTGTGATGCCGTTAAGACTCAATACGGGAGACAAAAGCCTGATCGACGGCGTTGATATTTCGACCGAGGAAGTTCTCAGGCGCATGGAGGCGGGCGAAACATTCAAAACGTCGCTTCCGAGCCCGGAGGATGCGGAAAAGATCATTGCTGAAATCAAGGCGCGCGGCATCAAAAAGGCGGTTTGCGTGCACATTGCGTCCGGTCTTTCCGGAACGCTTGCCATGATGCGTCTGATGGCCGATCAGCACAAAGACGAAATCGAGATGAAATTTTTCGATACCAAAATTCTTTCCATGAGCGAAGGATATATGGTTCAAAACGCCGTGGAGCTTGCGGAAAGCGGCTGTCCGTTTGAGACGATCGTTGAAAAACTGACCGCGCTTCGAAAGGATGTGGACGGATATTTCTATATTCCGACGCTCAAATATCTGGCGGCCGGCGGACGCATCGGAAGCGTCGCAAAATATCTGGGCAATCTTATGAACATCAAACCCATCATCGGCTGCGAACCCGAAGAGGGCAGATATTATCCGAGAAAAATCTGCATCGGCGCCAAGCGCACCATGCTGGCCGCGCGCGATGAGTGCAAGGAGTTTGTTTTAAACCTCGCGGCGGAAGTTACGGTGCTTCACGCGGGCGCGAAGGAAGAAGCGGAAAAGCTGGCCGAGTCCATCAAAGCAGTCTGCAAAAACGCGAAGCTTTCAATCAGCGAACTTACGCCCTCCTTGTCCGTGCACGTCGGACGCGGCATGATGGCGGTCTGCACCAGAAGATTTTCGTAAATAAATATTTCAAGTGATGCCGGACAAAGAAAGTTCGGCATCATCGTATTTTAAGGGATTGTGTTTCTTTCAGTTTAATGTTAAAATACGCTTATACACAATAACGGAGGTGCGGGATATGAAAATTGCAGTGCAGACAGGCGGCATTTTGGATCGCTTTGGCATTGACGAAGGTTTTCGTGTTATTAAAGAAGCAGGCTTTGATGCGGTGGATTTCAATATTGATCATTGTCTGAAAGGATACAATATTGTAAACAACATCTGTCAGAGCGTTCTGGACGCGCCTGTTGACGAAATTCTGGAACGCACGCGTCCCTATAAAGAGGCTGCGGAAAAATACGGCATTGCCTTTTATCAGGCGCACGCGCCGTTCCCGTTCTATGCGGACGGAAAAACCGAAATGAACGAATATCTGTTTGGAATTATGGAAAAGTGCTGTGCCATCTGCGATTATGTGGATTGCCGACTGCTGATTGTACATCCTTCGTTCAACGGATACGACAAGTGGCTTGAGCATGATGAGGAATGGAATCTGAATATCGAAAGGTATTCGCGCCTGATTCCGGCGCTTAAAAAATACAATATCACCTGCTGCCTTGAAAATATGTTTGTCAGCCGCGACGGCAAAATTTACGGCGCGGTATGCTCGGATATGTATGAGGCGGCGGCGTATATCGATGAGCTCAACGGTATTGCGGGCGAAAAGAAGTTTGCGTTCTGCTTTGACACGGGACACGCGCTTCTGATCGGAAAAGACGTATACAATGCGCTTCTTCAGATCGGCGAGCGCGTGGAGGCTTTCCACATCCATGACAACGACGGCATGCGCGATCAGCACATCATGCCTTATACGGGAAAACTGGACTGGAACCGCTTTATTGCGGGCGCAAAAGCCATCGGCTTTAAAGGTACGCTGAGCTTTGAAACGTTCAATGTCACCAATACCTTTGATCCCGAACTGATTCCGGATGCGCTTAAACTGATTGCTGCGACCGGCAGGATGTTTGCAAGAAGGATTGAGGAATAATAAGACGATCGCTTCCTCGGATTGAGGAGCGATCATTTTATATGCTACTGTTTCGGCGCGGCTTCCACGGAATGGAATCTGCCCAGAATATAGTATTCGAGCCAGCCGGTTCGAATGGCTTCGGGGTTTGTCGTTAAAATGGTTACCGTGAAATCGGCTTCTTTAAAGCGGCCGATATCCTTGGGGCCTGCGTCCGTCAGAATAACAATTTCGCTTGCGTCCTGTGTTTTGGGAACGAACTGCGCCCATTCCGCGGGGAAGGGCGAAAAATTCCGGGCGCTGACGGTCATGGTGACAAAGGAGCAGGCGTCGATGGAGGGAAGGGCGGAAATGCCTTCGTATTTGCCGGCTGAAACGTCTGCGCGGATTTGATTGAAGTCTTCGACTCTTTCGTTTGCGCTGACGGTGTCAATCGCAACGGCAACGGGAAGGTTTGACGAATAAATGTAGTAGGCCAGAAGGGCGACGATCACGATGGTGATGCCGGTTAAGAATTTTGCAAATGATTTCATGGTTTTATCTCCGTATTTTTGATTGCTTCTATTGTATCATGCCTCTTTAAAATTGTCTATATTCAAAAAGATTTGCGTTTTTAACGTTCATGCGTTATAATAATACTGAATGCGTGTGCATATGGAGGAAAACCATGGCGGAAAAGATTGTATTGGTGGACGGCTACAGCCTGATGTACCGGGCGTTTCATGCGCTTCCGATTCTGGATAACGGCGAGGGCGTGTATACCAATGCGGTTTACGGCTTTATGAATATGCTTTTGAAGGTGCTTTCGGATGAAGCGCCCTCATATCTGGCCGTGGCCTTTGATGAACACGAAAAGACGTTCAGGCACATTCACTTTGACGGATACAAGGCGGGCCGCGCGCCTACGCCGGAGGAGCTGAAGCCGCAGATTCCGCTGATCCGCGAAATGCTGGAACGGATGGGCGTTATGCTTCTGAGCCTGAAGGGCTATGAGGCGGACGACCTTTTGGGCACGGTCAGCCGGATGTGCGAAGAAAAGAAGATCGAGTGCTTGATTGTAACCGGCGACAGGGACGCCTATCAGCTGGCCGGAGAATACACCACGATTTTATATACCAAGCGCGGAATTACCGAGACAGAGCGCGTAACCCCCGAGTGGATCAGGGAAAAATATCTGGTAACGCCCAGACAGATGATCGACATCAAGGGTTTGATGGGCGACGCAAGCGACAACATTCCAGGCGTTCCGGGCGTGGGCGAAAAGACGGCCATCAAATTAATCACCCAGTTCGGCTCTCTTGAAAACGCGCTGGATCGGGCGGACACGGAGCTGAAGGGCGCGGTTCGAACGCGGCTTATGGAAAACAGGGAGCAGGCGATTGACAGCAAATATCTTGCCACAATTGTACGGGACGCGCCGATCGAATTTGACTTTGAAAAAACGAGAATAAAAAGCTTTCAGCCGGTTGTGCCTCTGATGCGAAAGCTCAAACTCAGAAGCCTTGTGGAGAAGGTTTTAAAGTTTGCGGGCGATGAAGAAGATGCGCCTGTCAAAGAAACGGCGGCTTTGGAGACGGAAAAGAAGCCGGTTATGACGCTGGAAGGCCCCGGAGCGCTTAAAGATGCGATAGACAGAATTGCGCTTTCGGGCGCAAAGCTTGTTTCCGCCTATGCGGGCGAAAAATTCTCTCTTGCAACGGATGCCGGAGACAGGTTTTCAATGAGCATGGACGGCGATCTTCTCTCGCCCGGCATCCAGCCAAGCGAAATTCTGGACGCGCTCAAACGTTTGGCGTCTTCCGAACGCGCGCGCATCGTTTTTCATAATATAAAAGCGTTTGACGGAGACATTGACGCTTTCAGAGAGATTTCGGAAGATGCGATGCTTGCGTCCTACGTGCTGAATCCGCAGAGAACCGCAAAAACGCTCGAAGAAAACTGCGCGTTTTTTGAAGCGCCGTTTTCGCACGAATGCCCTGCTGAGAGCCTTTTGCGTTTGTTTGCACTTCAGACGGAGAAGATGAAAACGGACGGCGTCTGGGATTTGTACAAACAGATCGAGCTCCCGCTGGCGTCTGTTCTTCGCGATATGGAAGACGCAGGCTTTGAAGTGGATAAGGAATACCTTAAAGGGCTTGGCGAAATCTATAAGGCGCGCATTGACGATATAACGGAAAAAATCCATCAGGAAGCGGGCGGAATCGCTGCCGGCGTAAATCTCAATTCGCCCAAGCAGCTTGCAAAGCTTCTTTATGAAGACATGGGCATTAAGCCCCTGAAGGGCGGAAAAGCGGGGCAGAGCACCGCGCAGGAAATTCTGGAAGAACTTTCCGAAAGCCATCCGATTTGCGCTCTTATATTGGAATACAGAAAATATCAGAAGCTGAACAGCACGTATGTCGAGGGCCTGATTCCCAAATGCGGGACGGACGGGCGCATTCACACGTCCTTTGAGCAGGCGGTGACAGGCACGGGCAGAATTTCTTCCCGCGAACCCAATCTGCAGAATATCCCCGTTCGAACGGAACTGGGCCGCGAAATCCGCCGCGC
>JAZSFI010000279.1:0-6676 GCA_045532135.1 Clostridia bacterium
GAATTCGGGCTCCGGCTCGCGCTTTTCGCCGTTTACAAGCGGCATCATGCTGCGTCCGTCAAAGGGCAGGCCGACATCAACGCCCATGATGTCAAGAAGCGTGGGCGTAACGTCTTTCAGCTGCATGTAGTCCTTTACGCGAACGCCTGAAGGCAGATGGTTTTTCCAGACAACGATAAAAGGAACAACGAGGGTGGGATCATACATGCCGTGGTGATCGAAGTAGCAGTCATGATCATAAAGCGTCTCGCCGTGGTCGGAAACGAATACGACAATGGTATCCTCTTCAAGACCGAGCGCACTCAGCTTTTCAAGGATATGGTTGATGCAGTTGTCCATGTACGCAACCGCTGCGTCATACTGAGCGATGACGTAATCGGGATTCGTGCATCCCTTGGGCACCCATGAACCGATGTAGTCGCCGAAGGGCTTGAAGTCGTAAACCTTCTGCATGCGTTTGTCTTCAGGATCGAAAGCATCGCCCTGGAAGAACATGTCCTGGAAGGGCTGCGGCGCAAGATAGGGCGAATGGGGATCCATATGGCGCATGAAAAGGAAGAAGGGTTTCTCTTCGCCAGCCAGTCTTTCAAGCTCTGGAATGGCCACTTCGTTTAAGTTCATCGCCTTGTGTGCGCGTCCGTCGTCATGGTCGGGACCCCAGCCGGGGAAACCGATATATTTGTCATATCCGCGTCCTGCGGCGTTTCCTTCAAAGCCGATGCAGGTGGTGTTGTAGCCGAGATCTCTGAGCATTTCGGCAAGAACCGGAACGCCTTTTACAATCTCCTTCTGCGCAAGACCTACAACGCCCGTTCCGAACGTATCCCGGCCGGTCAGCATGTTGGCGTAGCCCGGCGTAGTCGGGATATGCGCGGAGAAGCAGTTTTCAAAGGTAATGCCGCCCTCGGCATACTTTCCGATATGCGGAGTGGTCAAACGATGATAGCCGTAATGGCTCATGTGATCGCGGCGAAGGCTGTCGATGCCGAAAAACAAGATGTTCGGAAGCTTCTTTGCCATGAAAATTGTCCTCCCTCAAATTATAAATCGTATACGCGATTGTCGTCTGTATTTATTCGTTTTCCGTCTTTTGCGGACAGATAGCAGGAAAGAACGAGACGAAGCGTGTCTCTGCCCTCTTCAGCGGTGCAAATGGGCGCTGCCCCGTTTAAGAAAGCTGCCATGGGGCCCGCCTGATCCTTTAAGCGCTCGCCATGCTGGCTAGGCGAAGGAATGCCTGAATCCGTCCAGCACGAATCGCCTTCCCTGTACCACACAAGGCCCGGGATTTTTTCGCTCCTTGGGATTCTGGTTGCGGGCGCATCGCCGAAATACTGCTGCACCGAACCTTTTTCAAGGTAGATTTCGGTGGTAATTTCGGTGGCGCTGGTGGTAAAGGAAAGCGAAATCTCACAAATCAGGCCGCTTTCGTATTTAAAGATGCATACGGCGTTGTCGTTCGGGATTTTGGGATTGAGCATTGTGGACATTTCGCACATGACGGATTTGGGCATGCCGAACATCCAGAGCATGAGGTTGATCGGATGCGCGGAATCGTCTGCAAAAATGTCGCGGTTCATTTGGGGATTTACGTGCCATGTGTTTTCAAACCCCGCCCAGGTATGCGTGGCAAGACCGTGACGGCGGCGGAAAAGGCAGGTTTTTCCGAGTTTTCCGCTTTTAACAATTTCGCGCATGCGTGCGTTTTGGGGATCGGTTCTCATCTGCCATCCCATCGTGAGGCGCACGCCGTTTTTGTTTACGGCATCGACGATTCTGTCGGCCTCCTGCATGGTTAAGGAGATGGGCTTGTAAAGAATGATGTCCTTTTTGGCATCCGCCGCCTTTTCTACAAGCTGTGCATGAAACGCCGTTTCGGAAGATATGACGACTGCATCGATGTCGGAAGCCAACAGCGCTTCGGGCGTCTTGAATGCCTGAATGCCGGACGGGAATTTTTCAAGGGACGATACAAGGCGGTTTTCGTCGTGATCCCATGCGCCGGTAACGGTTACATTGTATTTTTGTGTATCCTGCATCCATTCGCCCGCGAAGGAGAACACATGGCCGTGCGCAAACCCCAGAATGCCGACTTTTTTCATGAAAATTTCTCCTTAATCAGCGTGCGCCGAGAATTTTCAGAATTGCGTTCATATAACCGTAGCTTTCGGACGCGATCGCCTGCGCCTGCTGAAGCGTCTGCTCAGGGCCGATAACTTCAAGGCAGACAGGGCCTTCGTATCCAGCGTCGGTCAGGGCTTTGAAATAACCGTACAGATTGATTTCGCCTCTTCCGCAGGCCTGATCGGCGGGCGCGCCGGGATTCGGACCGGGACCTTTGCAGTCGCGAATGTGCACATGTCCCATGCGGCTTACAACGCTTGCAAGCGCGTCCTCCGGTTTTTCCCCGGCTCTGTGAATGTGGCTGGGGTCCATGTCCACGCCGAAGGAATCAAGCTTTATCATATCCATCGCGCGGATGGTGGTAGGCGTAGAATAGATGGCGGAATTGACGTGGGCTTTGCAGCAGAGCTTTACGCCGTATTCCCCGGCAAGCTTTGCGCGCGCAGTCAGGGTTTCAACGGACGACAGGAAATCCTCCTCCACGTCGCTCTTTCCGCCGGGACCTACGTTTACAACGGGAATGCCAAGGTATTTTGCTGCCTTGAACGCTTTGGTGAGCCGGTCTTCGTCAAGGGAAGCAACTTCCATGCTCAGAAGCTTTACGCCCGCTTCCTTGGCGGCTGCCTTGACGAGCGGCGCTTCGGTCTCCCATGCGTCCAATACGATGTGTTCGCACATGCCCTCAATGGCGGACAGTTCACATCCGTCGTATCCGGCAAGCCTGATGGCTTTGAATGCAGTTTTGACGTCAACTGCTTTGAAAAGAACCGTGTTGATACCGAGCTGAAGCATGTGATTTCCCCTCCCAGATATATGAATGTGTTTTAATTTTCATTGTTACATTGTTATTATACAGTATGCATTTTCCGCTTTCAAGCAAAACGCAAAATTTGAGTGCGGATTTCATCAAATGATTTCGCGGATAATGCATAGTCAGTTCGGATTTTGCAAAACAAAACGCGGCGGGTTCTCAAAACCCACCGCGCTTCATCAATTATTCATAATTTCGGTATTTCTTCCAAATTTCAAGCACCAGCTGATATCTCTCAAGCGGAAGACCCTTAAAGGGAATATTGCTGGTTGCAAAGATATATCCTCCGCCGGGTTTTCCGTGCTTTAAACAGTATTCGCAGGATTCGATCACATCCTGCTCCGTTCCCGTCTGCATATGCGCGCAGTGCACATTTCCGCAAAGCGCAACTCTGCCAAGCGTTATTTTTTTGACTTCTTTTATGTCCACGCCCGCCATGGGATCGATGGAATGAAGCGCATGGGGATTGCACGAAATCAGCTGATCAAGAATCGGCATAATGTTTCCGTCTGTATGCTTGATCGCATAGCCGCCCTGCAGGCGGATATCGTCAATAATTCGCTTGAGATACGGCGTCACGAACCGTGCAAACATTTTGGGCGACATAAACGGGCCCATATTGAAGCAATAATCGCTGCAGAGAATAAACCCGTCGAATCCGCCTTTCAGAAGCTTTCGGTTCCGCTCAATCGCGCGCATGCACATTTCTTCAGCCCGTCTGTCCACTTCGTCCGGATCATCCGCAATCAGATAGGCAAGTTCCTCCATGCCGCTTCCGTCCGGGATGGCAAACGTACCGTCGCCGTGGGTTAAGAGCATGAATCCATCGCCCGTGATTTGTTTTATGATACCGGCAGTTTTCACAAGGTGATCGTCGTTCAGATAATGCAGGCAGATCGCATCGTGCTCAAGATGCGAATAGACTTTTACAAGATATTCAGCGTTTTCATAAAGTTTTTGATCAATTTCCCTTTCCGAAAGCCCAGAAAGCTCCTCTTCCCTTAAAAATTCTTTTCCGAAAAGCTCGCCCGCGAGCTGAAATTCAAGTTCAAACGTCGGAACGCGGTCGGGCGTACCCAAATTAAGCGCAGTTATGAATCTCTCTTTCGGCGTCATCATATTCTCCCCCATCCTTATCGGATGCTCCGCTCAAGCGCACGAAGACTTTCGCCGCATGCTTCAAAGAACATCTTATAGCTTTCGCAGTATCGGCTTTTGCCGGGTCTGTTCAGATCATCGAAAGGTTCCCTGTCGCGCCTGCAGCCGCCGCGGCAAAGAGAATAATGCCTGCACATGCGGCAGTGGGGATGCATATATACAGACGAAGAAACAAATTCCTGCGCCCGATCCGATTTGAGCATGGATCTGAAATCATTCTGCGCAACATTTCCAAGCTTCCATCGGTCAAGCACATAAAAATCGCAGGGATATACGTCCCCGTTTCCCTCAATGACGAAATAGCACGTGCATCTTCCTGTCATGGAACAGCTTTCAGGCCTTCTTCCCTTCAGCATCTGAACATAATTGTCAAACGCGCGAACAGACACATATTCGCCTTTTTGAATATCGCGCAAATAAAGATTGAACGTCTCGATCAAAAAATGTCCATATTTTTCTGCGTCCGGTGAAAACACACGCGTATTCAGATCAAAATCGTCAATGCATGGAATAAACTGCAAAAATCTGTAATGACGAAGCGATTCATACGTTTCGCAAGGGTGCGAGGCGATATCATCGTTCACAACGCAAAGAATATTAAACTGAACGCCGTGCTTTTCAAATATTTGAGCGGTTTTGACCGTTCTTTCGTACGTCCCTTCGCCCTCATGATTTTTCCTGTACCTGTCATGAAGCGCCTGCGTGCCGTCCAAAGAAAGCCCGACCAGAAAATGGTTTTCCGCCAAAAACGCAGCCCACTGATCGTCAATCAGACCGCCGTTTGTCTGAATGGAGTTATATACTTTAAGGCCGCGGTTGTACTTTTGTTCAAGACGGATCAGCTCTTTATAAAAATCCAGTCCGGCAAGCGTCGGCTCTCCGCCCTGAAATGCAAAGGAAACGCTGCCCTCAGCGTAATTCATGGCGCGCTTTACAAGAATTTCAAGCGTATCAAAAGACATATTGCCAAAATTTGCAATCTCACGGCTTCTCATAACGTCCGCATAGAAGCAGTATTTACACCTGTACTGACACGCGCCGGATACAGGCTTAATCAAAAGTGATATGGGCGGCAAAATTATTTCCTCCCCGCTTGTTTCTGAATGCATCAATTATACATTCAGTTTATAACCGTGTCAAACAAAAAGGAGCCGTCTTTTGACAGCTCCTTAAAACGCTAAAGCAGAATGCAGATGAATCCGCCGTTTCCTTCGTTTATGATTTTGGACAGCGTCTTTTGAACCTTCATTCGAATATCGTCCGGCATGCGCATGAGCTTTCCCGAAAGCCCTTCGCGCACAAGCTCGCTCAAAGATCTTCCGAAAATTTCCGTTTCCCAAAGGCTTTTGGGATCGTTTTCAAAGCCGCTCAAAAGATCCTTTACAAGCTCCTCCGACTGTTTTTCCGTTCCGACAATCGGGCTGACTTCCGTTTGAATGTCCACGCGGATCATATGAAGACTCGGCGCGCCCGCTTTCAGCTTTACGCCGAAACGGCTTCCCTGCTTTACAATCTGCGGCTCTTCCAGCGTAAGCTCGTTCATTTCAGGCGCAACCAGTCCGTACCCTGTCGCATCGACGCTTTCAAGCGCGTCCTTCACGCGGTCATACTTTTTCTTGGCATCCACAAGCTCCTTCATCAGCTTTAACAAATGCTCTTCGCCTTCCACGTTCTGTCCGCTGGCTTCCCCGAGGATTTTGAAAAACAAGCCGTCGGAAAGCGCGGTTTTCATTTGAATGCTGCCGTCGTTTAATTGAATGCCCGTCGGACGGATTTCGTCAATATATTCGCTCTCAGACAATCGGTCAATCAGCGTTTCATAGTCCCTTACATGCCCAAGCCCCTTTGAGGACGCTTTGACCGATTCCATTATGCTTTCGGTCAGATAATGGTTTTCATCAAGCGCGCCGAGCCACGCAGGAAGATCCAGATGAATTTCCGTGAGCGGAAATTCGAACAGGATGCTTTCAAGGATCTTTGATATGTCGTCTTCATTCATGGTTTCAGCATTTACCGCAAGCACCGGAACAGAATATTTTTGGGACAGTGTTTTCCGTATCCCTTCCGCTTCTTTTGATTTGGGTCTTGCGGTGTTTAAAAGGATAATGTACGGCTTTTTGATCGCGTCCAGCTCACGAATTGCCCGCTCCTCCGCCTCCTCATACGCGCGCCTTTCAAGATCCGTAAAGCTTCCGTCTGTGGTAATCACAATACCGATCGTTGAATGCTCCTCAATAACCTTTTTGGTGCCGATTTCCGCGGCTGTTTCAAGCGGAACATCGTGATCAAACCAAGGCGTTCTGACCATGCGCGTCTTACCGTTGTCCGAAGCGCCCAGCGCCCCGTCGATCAAATATCCCACGCAGTCAATCAGGCGCACGCGAAAGGATGCATTGTCCTTTAATTGAATCTGAGCCGCCTCCGCAGGCACAAAGCGCGGTTCCACCGTCGTTATTGTCTTTCCCGCGCCGGATACCGGCAATTCGTCAATGGCGCGGTCTCTTTTTGCGCTTTCCTCCATTCCCGGTAGGACAGAAAGCTCCATAAAGCGCTTGATAAAGGTTGATTTTCCCGTTCTTACAG
>JAZSFI010000048.1:0-3493 GCA_045532135.1 Clostridia bacterium
GAATATATTGATTATTATAATAACACGAGAATCCAACTCAAAACAAAATGGATGCCTCCCTCCAAATTCAGGGAAACATCCATGATGATATACTAATTGTTCAATTCTTACGCCTCTGTCCAGAATACTGGGTACATATCAATATGCAGCAATCCGTTTTTTGTCGTCCGATGCTTTAAAAAACCGTATTGTCGAATTTTTCCACGCAATGTTCACAATGTCGTTTCCAACACCTGAGAGCGCAATAAGCTGCCCTCTTTATCCATGCTGAATCAGAATTTTCGCTCCGATCAGCACCAATATAAGTCCGCCCGCAATCTGCGAACCGCGTCTGAATCTTGTGCCGAAGGCGTTTCCGATGTATACGCCGACTACAGAGATCAAGAATGTGACCAAGCCGATCGTGACCGCGGACAGACGAATATCGATGTTTCCGGCAGCGCGAAAAGATACGCCCACAGCCAGCGCGTCAATGCTGGTGGCAAAGGCCATGGACAGGATGGCGCGAAGAGAAAACGCATCATTTTCATCATCTTCCGGGCGATACGCCTCGCCAATCATCTGAATTCCGATTGCCGACAAAAGAAAAAACGCAACGAAATGACCGATCACAGTAAAAAGACCGCTCACAACGCCTGCGAGCAGAAAACCGGCGGCAGGCATCGCGCCCTGAAAGAATCCGAAACACACGCCCGTCGTCAATGCGCGGCGCGCGTCCACCTTCGATACCGAAAGTCCTTTGCAAACGGAAGCGGCGAACGCATCCATGGAAAGCGCTGAGGCCACAATCAAAAGCGAAACAAAGTCCATAAACAAATCCTCTTTTTTTCAAAGGAAATCGTTTTGTCCCTGCGGGAAATTTTCCCGCCTTCACTTTTGTGCGCCTTTTGCGTTTCGATGCGTTCGCCGCTTTACGTATGTAACTCTTAAAAGAATTATTCCGCGTCTTTCAGACCTTCAAGCTCTTTTTCAAGCGTTTCGATCTGTTCTTTCAGCTTTTCGATCTCGTCATCGGCTTCCTTGGCAGCCTTCTTGGAAGCTTCGTCATGCTCATTTTTGAGCGTATTGATTTCTTCCTCATGCGCCTTGTTGAGCTTTACGATCTCTTCGTCGGAAGCCTTCTTTGCGTCCTCAAGCGCCTTGTTGAGGTTTGCAATTTCTTCGTCAGAAGCCTTCTTCGCGTCCTCAAGCGCCTTGTTGAGCTTTGCGATCTCTTCGTCGGAAGACTTCTTCGCGTCTTCAAGCGCCTTGTTGGGGTTTGCAATTTCTTCGTCGGAAGCCTTCTTTGCGTCCTCAAGCGCCTTGTTAAGCAGCGCGACCTCTTCCTCCGAAGCCTTCTTCGCGTCTTCAAGCGCCTTGTTGAGGCTTGCAATTTCTTCCTCGTAGGCGGTCTGTGCATCAGCAGAAGCAGTGGTCAGCGCGGCCGCATCGGCGGTCATGGTCTCGATCTGCTTTTCCATTTCTTCGATGGCGGCGTTGAGTTCGGAAATCTGCGCTTCATACGCTTCCTTCTCTTCCTGCGCGGCCTTCACAGCTTCGTCCAGCTGCTCGGTAAGCGCTTTTACCGCTTCGTCGTTCGCCGCTTTTTCTTCCTCGGCCGCCTTTGCCGCTTCGTCGAGCTTGGCATTCAAAGCATTAACGGCTTCTTCGTTCGCTTCCTTGGTTTCCTTGGCATCCTTATTGAGCTTTTCGATCTTGGTTTCGTTGGCTTTGATGGTGTCGTTCAGATCCGCGTTCAGCGCCTTTTCGGCGGTGTACAGGGAGTACACATACGCGCTCATGGCAACGGCAGCCAGCATGATGACAACGAGAAGAATGGTAAGAGCCTTTTTCATTCGGAGACACTCCTTTAAAAATCAATCGTTTCTAAGTATATCTCAAAAGAATCGGAAAAGCAATATAAACTTTCAAATTTCACGTAATCCAACAAACAGACAATGTTAGGATTCAAAGCAGATATTGACGTTTTTCTGATTTTATGGTTAAATAATATAGTTATACAAGAGAAAAGGGGGAATCCCACATGTTCGGACGCCGTGCAGACGGAAGAAGACTTGACAATATTGATCCCATCGTTCAAATTATGCCCTATCTCATGACCGAGCGCAACGACGCAATGAACATGCTGACGCTTCATCTGGATTACGATCCGATGATGGAATACATCAAAAAACGCTCTTTGGAAGGACGGAAGGTTTCCTTCATGTCGCTGATCGTCGCAGCATACGTGCGCGCCGTTGCGGAATATCCCGAGCTCAACCGCTTTGTCATGAACAAGCAGATTTTTGCCCGAAATGTAATTAATGTTTCCCTGACCGTGCTTCGCAATCAGGGCGACAAGAAAAACATGGACGAAGCGACCGTCAAAATGGAATATGATCCCGACGCCACGCTGGACGAAGTCAACAGCCAGATGGATGTGCTGATCAAGGAAGCCACGAACCCTCAGGCCGACAACGCCACCGTGAATTTCGCAAGCAAGCTTCTGAAAATGCGCTGGCTGGTCAAGGCGGTTGTCGCATTTGCGCGCTTTGCTGACCGTTACGGCATTCTTCCCAAGTTCATCTATGACGTAAGCCCATTCCACTGCTCCATGTTCATCACCAACATGTCCTCCATCGGACTTCCGGGCATTTATCACCATCTGTACAATTTCGGAAACACGACGGTATTCATCGCCCTTGGCAAATTTGAGCGCCAGCCGGTTTACGGAAAAGACGGCGTGACATACAAAAACGTAATTCCGCTGGGCATCGTAACGGACGAGCGCATTTGCGGCGGCGCGTCGTATGCGCAGGGCTTCAACTATTTTAAAAAGCTCCTTCAGAATCCCGAACTTCTCGAGCAGCGCCCCGATCATGTAAACGATGATTTTGATTTTTCCGAGCTTCGCGCAAAGCGCAAGGCAAAAAAGGCGCAAAAAGCAAATAAGAAAAACGCGTAACCGGGCAAAATTACGCCGCAGTCCGAAAAAATTGGACTGCGGTTTGATTTTTGGAAAAATTTCCTGTTTCGCTTGCAGGATTTTTTTGGCTACGTGTCGAAAAAAAGTTGAATGGTAACAAACATGCTCTTCGCATTTTGGCGAAATTGGCATACCGTTGATTTTTAAAAATGCACAAACCGCGGGTGGGCATTGGATGAAGTTTGCCCGTATACCGCATACTACCAATAAGGAGTTGAAGTTTATGAAGAAAATTAAGCGCGCAGTGGTTGTCGTGCTGGACGGCTGCGGCGTCGGCGCATCGCCTGATGCAGCGAAGTACTCAGATGCCGGATGCAACACCCTTTTAAATGTTTGGAACCAAAAAAAGCCGGACATCCCAAATCTCATCGAGCTGGGTCTTGGAAAAATTCTGGGCATTGACGATGAAGAGCCCGTCGGCTGCTACGGAAAAATGCGCGAGAAAGCCGCCGGAAAAGATACCACCACCGGTCATTGGGAGCTTGCAGGTCTGACGCTTGAAAAGCCCTTCCCCACCTATCCCAACGG
>JAZSFI010000393.1:0-2212 GCA_045532135.1 Clostridia bacterium
TGTCGCCTTGAACATGGCTTCTTCCGCCCGAAGACCGATTTTCTGAAGCGCGAAAAATGTGTCTTCATACGATTCGCCCTTTAATTCAAAGCCGCATTCTGCGCATTCACCGATCAGAGGCGCAACCGCTTCTGCGCTTGAAAGAAGCATCGGAAGCGTCAGGTCCTCGTGCGCGCCGGTGTTGTTTCTGTCCACAAGGCCGGGCTTGGGGGTGACGTTCGCTTCATAGGAAAGGGCATAAAGAGCTGCGTTTTCAACAAACTTGGAAAGACGCATTTTCGTCATATGATGACGCCTTCCAGATGATCCATTTCATGCTGAATAATCTGCGCGGTAAACCCTTTATAGGTTTTGATGCGCGTCTGAAACACTTCGTTTTCGAATTCAACCTTGATGGATTTGTATCTTTTGGCGCATCTTACGCCGACCAGGGAAAGACAGCTTTCCTCCGCTTTAAAAGCGTCGTCTGCCTTCAGAAGGCGGGGATTGAACATGACGACATATTTTCCGGCGTCTTCAAAAACGATAATGCGCTTTAACTGACCGATCATGTTGGCAGCCATGCCCACACATTCGTCCTTGTGGAATCTGAGTGTGTCGATCAGATCCTGCGCGATTTCAAAATCGTCCTTGGTTGCTGTTTCCGACGGCTGTTTCAGAAACTCTATGGTTCTCATGATGGGACGGATCATTTAAAAGCTCCCGACAACGTCTTTATCCAGACGGCGAATGATTGCGCAGGCCAGTTTGACGGCGTTTTCAAAATCTACGTACGTTGCGATTCCGTAGTGGCTGTGGATGTATCTCACGGGAAGACCGATGACGATGGTCGGAATACCTTCGTTTGAAAGGTGAATGCTCGCGCCGTTGGTGCTTCCGCCGGTGCGCACGGATTCCTGAACGGGGATGTTCAATTCATGTGCAAGGTCGAGCGCAAATCTCTGAAAGCGGGGATTTGTGATCATGCTGGTGTCGATATGGCGAAGCATCGGGCCTTTGCGCAGGGCGGTTTGAATGAGATAATCCGGCTGAACGGTATCATCGGCAGGACAGCCTTCAAACACGATGGCGATGCCAGGCTTTACTTTGTTGGCGGTAACCTTTGCGCCGCGAACACCGACTTCTTCCTGAACGGACATTGCGCCTACAACATCCACATTCAGCGCTTCGCCTTTAAGGGCGTCAAGCGCAGCAAAAATAGCGGCGCAGCCCAGACGGCAGTCGAACGCTTTTCCAATCATGAGATCGTGCTTTTCGTCATAGGAGAAATCAACATCCGGAACAATGGGCGCAGCCATGCGGATTCCGAACTCCTCATACGCCTGCGAAAGAGAAGCAGCGCCGATGTCGATTGTCATTTCTCCCACATTCGGCATTGAGCCCCATTCAGCGCCGGACATAAAATGCGGCGGCTTTGTGCCGACGATGCCCGTGATATACTCTCCCTGCGCCGTCTTAACGCGAACCTTGTGCGCAGGAATATTGCTCGGAACCCAACCGCCGATGGTGATAAACTGAAGCGTTCCGTTGGGCTTTATGGCCTGAACCATGAAGCCTACTTCATCGGAATGTGCGTCCAGCTGAACAACAGGGCGCCGGCCATTGTTTTCCGGGCGACGAATGTAAAAATTGCGCAGACTGTCTTCGGATACTTCAAAGGAAGGATCGGCATATCTGCGTGCGACGGAAACGACCTCGTCTTCAAAGCCGCTTACGCCGTTGGCGTTGGAAAAATCGCGGATCATGCTGAGATAATTCATGCTGTTACCTCTTCATAATAGAATCTTGATAAGCATAGCCCTACACGTTCTCATTATAATCAAACCGAAGAGCATGTCAATCGTCCAAATGGAAAACATTATTTTATCAAGCGTAAATATGAGTAAATGAAATGCAAAAAGGAGAATTTTGCGGAAGATGAGAAAAAGGTCTTGACAAAGGAAGAAACAACCTGTATAATAAACACTGCTGGTTCGAGGAGAGATGGCCGAGTGGTTGAAGGCGCTGGTCTTGAAAACCAGTGATGTCGAAAGGCACCGGGGGTTCGAATCCCTCTCTCTCCGTTCAGACCATGGAGAAGTACCCAAGAGGCCGAAGGGGCTCCCCTGCTAAGGGAGTAGGCGGGGATAACCGGCGCGAGGGTTCAAATCCCACCTTCTCCGTAAAAAATCCAAGTTCCAAACGGAACTTGGATTTTTTTATATTCCGGATT
>JAZSFI010000083.1:0-8394 GCA_045532135.1 Clostridia bacterium
TTGTGGACGAGCACTATTACATGGACGGCGGCTGGTTTTTAAAAAACGTAAACCGCTATGACAAGTACCTTCGTACGACGAAAGTATTTCTGGGCGAGTTTGCCGCGCATGAACCTGTTCAGGGATCGAGAAGGCCCAATAATCTCTACGCCGCGCTTTGCGAGGCAGCGTATCTGACCGGGATTGAAAGAAATTCCGATGTGGTTGAAATGTGCTGTTATGCGCCGCTGCTTGCAAGAGACGCAATGGTGGACTGGACGCCGAATCTGATCTGGTTTAACGAGAAAGATGTTCTTCTGACGCCAAGCTATCATATTCAGAAAATGTTTTCCGAAACGCTTGGCGATCAGGTGATCGGCGTGGACTTTTCAATGGAAAACGTATTTTACGTCGTTACAAGAACGGAAAATGAGATTCAGATCAAAATCGTAAATGTATCCGACCAGGAAAAGGAAATCGAATTTATAATCAATGGGCAAAGCGATTTCAAGGCAAAAATGAAATATTTGACAGGCGACAGGAATCACGCAAATTCCTTTGTGAAGCCCGAAAAAGTTTCGCCGGCAGAAACGGAGATCGAATTTTCAGACGGAAAATGCTTTTTCACGCTTGCACCTATGTCAGCAAATGTAATTCTTGTTCCGGTATCATAAATAGAGAGGAAGCGACAGAAATGAAGAACGCAAAAATCATTCTTGACAAGGATTATCAGATTTCCAAAATTGACAAGCGTATCTATGGTTCATTTATTGAGCATCTTGGGCGCGCCGTGTATACCGGTATCTATCAGCCCGGCCATCCCTCTGCAGACAGACTGGGATTCAGAAGAGACGTTATCGATCTGGTCAGGAAGCTGAATGTGCCCATCGTTCGTTATCCCGGCGGAAACTTTGTTTCTGGCTTTAACTGGGAAGATTCCATTGGCCCCATAGAAAACAGACCCAAGAGACTGGATCTTGCATGGAAAACCACCGAGACCAATGAAGTCGGTCTTCACGAGTTTTGCCAGTGGGCAAAAGAAGCGGGCAGTGAAGTCATGTACGCTGTAAATCTTGGAACGCGCAATCCTGATGCGGCAAGAAATGTTGTTGAATACGCAAACCACAAAAGCGGCACATACTTTAGTGACCTTCGCATAAAGAACGGCGCAAAGGATCCTTTTAACATCAAGCTCTGGTGTCTCGGAAATGAAATGGACGGGCCCTGGCAGATGGGCGCAAAAACCGCTTATGAATACGGCCGCACTGCCAATGAAGCTGCAAAAATGATGAAGTGGGTGGACGATTCGATTGAAACGGTCGCCTGCGGATCATCTTCCAGCACCATGAAAACCTTCGGCGAGTGGGAATACACGATGCTCAATGAGTGCTACGACAACGTGGATTATGTATCCCTTCACCGCTATTACGGAAATCCGCACAACGATACGAATGACTTTCTTGCATCCACGATGGATTTGGATGACTTTATCAAGACGGTAGCTTCCATCTGCGACACGGTAAAGGGCAAAAAGCATTCGAAGAAAAAGGTTCATCTTTCTCTGGACGAGTGGAACGTTTGGTATCACTCCAATCAGCAGGATCAGAAGTTGTATAAAACCGAGCCGTGGGGAAATGCCCTTCCGCTGCTTGAGGATATATATAACTTTGAAGATGCGCTTCTGGTCGGACTTATGCTGATCACAATGCTCAAAAATGCAGACAGAGTAAAAATTGGTTGCCTTGCTCAGCTTGTTAATGTTATCGCGCCGATCATGACCAGCAAAGTGGGCGGCGCATGGGCGCAGACCATCTTCTATCCGGTAATGCAGGCAAGCGCGATGGGACGCGGTATCAGCCTGATGCCCAGAATCACCTGCGATAAGTTCGACACAAAGCATTATCAGGATGTTCCTGTTGTCGATGCAGCGGCAGTTTTGAACGATGATGAAAGCGTGACTGTTTTCTGTGTAAACCGCGATCTTTCGGAAGACGCCTTGCTCGAACTTGATCTTCGCGCGTTTGGCGATATGAAGATTGCGTCTCACTCGGTCATGCATCATGACGACATGAAAGCGATCAATACAGAGAATAATCCGAATGAAGTTGTCCCGAATGAGGTGAGCGTTCCCAAGGCGGGAGAAAAGATTGTTTTACCCGCGGCTTCCTGGAACGTAATCCGCCTTTCGAAGTAATCTAAAAAGGATTTCCCCGAAAAGAAAAATCGGGGAAATCCTTTCAATATGGGGGATGGGCTTATGCCGCTTTTTTCTGTTCATGTTCGAATCAGACAAAACGAAACCCTGAAAAGCGATGAAGGTCAGATCAACATGATCCTCTTTGATGGTTTTGTGGATGCGCCGTTTTTTAATGGAGAAATTCTTCCCGGCGCCTGCGATACGCAGAAATATTTTGCTAACGAAAACGGCATGCTGTCTGCACGATATATGCTTTCGGGCAAGGATGAAAATGGGTCTGAAACCAAAGTTTTTATTGAAAATAACGCGACCTTCATAAACGGACAATGGAAGACCGTGCCGTTTATTATGACGGATAATCCGAGGCTTTCATGGCTTACGAAAGAGAAACTCAAGGGGGAAATTGAGGGCGTGGAAGGCGGCGTGATCATTCATTTCTACAGGGAGGAAAAGAAATGAAAAATGAGACGCTACTTCATAATGGCAGGCGTACGGACTTTTCCTACAGCGTTCCGGATGCGACTGAAAAAGCCCCGGTTGTTCTTTTTGCCCACGGCTATAACGGCTGCATGACAGACTTTGATGAAACAAGAAAGCGTTTGATTGAAAACGGAATTGCGTCTGCAGCGCTTACATTTTCGGGCGGAAGCACGCGGGATCTAAGCGGATTCCCTTCGACAGGAATGACGCTTCATACAGAAAAGGAAGATCTCCTTGCACTGATTGAATGGGCTGAAAAACAGGAATGGATCAATAAGGAAAGGATTTTTATTTTCGGCGGAAGTATGGGAGGCCTTGTTGCTTGCTTGGCAGCTGAAGCTGTACAGGAAAAAATCCGTGCGCTAGGACTTCTTTATCCGGCGCTCTGCATTGTGGATGACTGGAATGAAAGGTTCAAAAACGAAAGCGACATTCCTGATGAAATGATGTTTTGGAATCTTCTGCTCGGAAAAGATTTCTTTGTTTCAATGCGAAATATGAATGTATACGGATTACTTTCAAATATTCGCCTGAACACGATTATCTTCCATGGAACGAATGACCCTATTGTTCCAATAGCATATAGTGAAAAGGCTGAAAAAACGCTTCCTAGAGCCAGATTAATGGTGTTTCAAAATGAAGGACACGGATTTTCTGAAAACGCATCCAAGAAAATGGATTCGATGCTCGTTGAATTTATCAAAGAGAATCTATAAAGCAAAAGCGCTTGCATCCATCTGCAGGCGCTATTCGTTTATTCAGTCATCAATCAAATCGGAAATTTCATCCATCATATCTTCGATATCTGAAATCTTGTTCAGCCATTTCAGGCATTCAGGGCTTTCGGGATCGTCCGGCTCTTCTGACTGAAGCGCGTCAAAACGTTCGGAAAGCTTATTTTTAAGTTCAATCAGTTCCGCATCGGAAAGTGATGATAAATCTATCTCGTCAAAGGTATCTTCGATGGCTTTTCCGGGAAAGGATATGACGGTATGATCTTTTTTCATGAGTTCATGCTCCTTGTTCATAATAAGAAGAGTATAGCAAAAATTTCAAGTAAGATCAATGGCTCTCGGCGGCAGAAGAAAAAATCGGCGCAGATTTTCATCAGCGCCGATTTTCTTTAGAATTTATCGATCTTCACGGAAATAGGGGAGACCCAAAGAAGCCGGAGGCTGATTCTCGCGCTTGTTTCGGATGCTTGTGAAAATCAGTACGATGATTGTACAGAGATAAGGAAGCATTTTGAGCAGATAGGTGGTTACGAGTGTGATCTTGATTCCTTCGATATTTACGATGTGTGCACCGCAGCTGAAGAGGAAGCCGAAGACGATCGAACCGATTATGGTAAGGTGCGGACGCCAAAGGGCGAAAATGACAAGTGCGATTGCCATCCAGCCGTAGGCTTCAATGCTCAGATAGGCTTCGCGGGATCCGGAATAATCAACGATGTAGTAGAAGCCGCCAAGACCGGCAATGGCGCTGCCGATGATTGTTGCAAGATACTTGTACTTGGTTACATTAACGCCGACAGCATCCGCAGTAGAGGGGCTCTCTCCAACAGCGCGAAGATGAAGACCGATTTTGGTTTTGTACAAAATATAGGATGCCAATAAAGCGATAATGATCGAAAGGAAGAAAAGCACGCCAAGATATAAAAGGGAATCGGTTCGTGCGTGGAAAGGCCAACGATATAAAGCCTTGGGGCCTTCAAGGTAAATGGTATGATCCAGGTTGCTCATGATTACCTTCATAAGGCCGGTGCCGAAGGTCGTAAGAACAAGGCCGGTAACGTTCTGATTGGCTCTCAAAGTTACAGTCAGGAAACTGTAGATAAGGCCCATCAGCATACTCATAAGAATCGCGCCGAGAATGCCGGCAAGGACGATAACAACTCCGGGAATCGGAGCCATTCCTTTTTCCACCATTGAAAGGGAGAGTTTGCCGATCGTATTGAGTACAAGACATCCGCCGGCTCCGCCCATACACATGATGCCCGGGATACCAAGATTTAGATGGCCTGCTTTTTCGGTGAGGATTTCTCCGGTTGATCCGTAGATGAAAGTAACGCCGAAGGCGACCGAGTCGATCAGATAGCTAAGCCAGATATTCATTTGATGCTCGCTCCTTTCATGTGATTGGATCTTTTACGGAAGACGATCTTGTAGTTGATGAAGAATTCGCATCCGATGACGAAGAACAGAATGATACCGACAAGAACATCGGGGAATGCACTGCTGACGTCAAAGTCAGAGCTGATTTCGGAAGAACCGAGATTTAAAACGGTGATAAGCGCAGAGGTTATAATCATTCCAAAGGGATTAAACTTGGCAAGCCAGGAAACGAGGATTGCCGTAAATCCGTTTCCGCCGACGTCATCGGGTTTGATTGTTTTGTTAAGAGCGGAAGCATACAAAAAGCCCGCTATACCGCAGAGAATGCCGCTGACGATCATGGTTCTGATAATGACTTTTTTTACGCTGATACCGCTGTACTGGGCGGTGCGTACGCTTTCGCCAACGACCGAAACCTCGTATCCGTGCTTGGTATATTTAAGATAGATAAACAAAATGAAAGTAAGCGCAAGAACGGAAAGAACAATTACAAGGTAGTTGTTGACGAAGGATTTGAGGTTTTCAAACTGGAACGAAAGCTTATCAAAATTCATCGACGGCAATGTGAAATCTTTGGGTCTCCAGATGAAGAGCATCATGTTTACGAGATTCATCGCCACGTAGTTCATCATAAGGGTGAAAAGCGTTTCGTTTGTATTCCACAAAGCCTTAAAGATCGCGGGAATCAGCGCCCAGATGGTGCTGGCAAAGATGGCAGCTGCAAACATAAGCAGCATAAGCGCCCAATAAGGAACGGTCATGGTTGCGTTTCTTGCCTGAGGAACAAGCCATACGGCGACAGTAATTGCGCCAAGAATGCCCATAAGGGTCTGACCTTCTGCGCCCGTATTCCAGAATTTCATTTTGAAGGCCGGCGTTACGGCAAGGGCAATGCAAAGAAGTATGGCGGTGTCTTTAAAGAACTTCCACAGACTGCGGTTCTCCCAAAACGGTTTGCCCTCAGTCCAGATGCCTTCATAGAAGCAGCGATAGAATTTGACAATGCCGTCCTTGGGATTTAAGCGAAGCTTTTCAATTAAAAGAAATGCAATAAGGCCGGAAAAAGCAAGCGCAATGATTACTGCAGCCAAGCGGATCAGCCATGCGATGGGGGAAGGAATGGAAGCGCGCTTTGTCAAGTGAAACAAAGGCTCGCGCAGGGATTTGGCATTGGTGTCTTTCATGAATTACCCTCCTTTTATGCGTCCTTCGTTTGCGTCATCATTAGACCGATCTGCTCTTTGGTGGCTTCTCTTGCATTGACGATACCGGTTACCTTTCCTGAGTTGATGACGAGAATGCGGTCGCAAAGCGCCAAAAGTACGTCAAGGTCTTCGCCGACAAAGATAACTGCTACGCCATTTTCTTTCTGCTTGTTTAAAAGGCGGTAAATAGTGTAGGAAGAGTTGATGTCCAGACCGCGAACAGGATAAGCAGCCATCAGTACTTTCGGGGTGAACGCAATTTCTCGTCCGACAAGTACCTTTTGGACATTGCCGCCGGAAAGTCTTCTGACAGGGGTGTTTACGCCGGGGGTTGAAACCTCAAGCTCGTTGATAATTTCTTCTGCAAGCTTTTTGGGTTTTTTTCTGTTGAGGAACCCGGATGAACCCTTCCTGTAGGATCTGAGCATCATGTTATCCGTGATACCCATGCTGCCAACGAGGCCCATGCCGAGACGATCTTCAGGAACGAAGGACAAGTGAATGCCGAGCTGCCGAATCTGAAGCGGAGTCTTATGACGAAGGTTCATGATTTCGTCCTCTTTGAACAGAACCTTGCCAGCGTTGACCATGCGTCTGATGGCGCCAATGGAGAGGCCATTAAAAGTAACTTCATTTCCCGTTCCATCGTGGAAAGCGCCGTGTTTGGCAAGATATTTCACTCGCGTAAGGGATTTATGGAAGAAGGAAACAGGTTTGTTTTTCTTGGGATTTGTGAAAATGATATCGCCTGTGGAGGTAGGCTGAAGACCGGTGATAGCTTCAAGAAGCTCTTTTTGTCCGCTGCCTGCTATGCCTGCGATTCCGAGGATTTCGCCGCTGTTTGCGACAAAAGAAACATCCTTTAAAACATCAATGCCTTCGGCATTTTTCAGGGAAAGATGCTGAATTTCAATGCGGGGCGTGGGATTGACGGGCTGGGAACGATCGATGTTAAGCTCAACCTTCTTACCAACCATCATTTCGGTGAGACTGCTTTCGGTTGCATCGGATGTATTAACAGTTGCAATATGCTCGCCTTTTCGTAAAATGGCTACGCGGTCGGAGACAGAGAGTACCTCGTGAAGCTTATGGGTGATAATGATAATGGATTTTCCGTCTTCCTTCATGCGCTTGAGAACCTCGAAAAGACGGTCAATTTCCTGAGGGGTAAGAACAGCGGTGGGCTCATCCAGAATCAGAATGTCAGCGCCTCTGTAAAGTACCTTGATGATTTCAACGGTCTGTTTTTCAGAAACAGACATATCATAGATTTTTTTCTGGGGATCAATATGAAATCCGTATCGGTCTGCAATTTCGCGGACACGGTTATTTACGCTTTTAAGATTGTACTTTTTATTTTCTTCAACGCCAAGCACAATGTTTTCGGCAGCGGTGAAAAGATCGACCAGCTTGAAATGCTGATGGATCATGCCGATGTTCAGATTGAATGCATCTTTGGGGGAACGAATGACGACCTCTTTGCCGTCTTTATAAATCTTGCCCTCATCCGGAAAGTAAATACCGGCGATCATGTTCATGAGCGTGGTTTTTCCGCAGCCGTTTTCGCCCAAGATTGCAAGAATTTCGCTTTTATATACATCAAGATTCACGTTATTGTTTGCGATTACGCTTCCAAATCTCTTGGTAATGCTGCGCATGCTGAGAGCAATTCTATTCTCCACGGTATTTCCTCCGTATGTAAAACTCTGATAATACTGAAATCGCTTGGACTCCTTTAAAGGGGAGTCCAAGCGCATAAGGATTCGGGAACTTTGCGATTAAAACATCTGGTTGAGAAGCTCGATGCCGTCCAGTTCGATGTTGAAATAGGGAGCAGAACGGAATTCGCTCTCATGGAAGAAGCCGTCAAATACAACTTCGGTCTCGGGTACGTAGTCGCCCAGATCATCAACGTCAGCAATGTAGCTGGTGATGGGAGCGCCCTTGACGAGCATAAAGTTTTCCTTGGCGGTGTCGAATACTTTAACTTCGCCGTTTAAGAAAGCGGTCTTGGCAGCTTCGATGGCTTCAACAGTGCCGGCAGCAGCGGCGGGAACGTTTACATCGGTCAGTACAACAGAGCCGGTAGCGATGGTGCCGGTCCAGTCGGTGGCGATGGCTTCGTTCTTTGCAATCTGGTTTACAATGTAAACAAAGTAGGGAGCCCAGTTGATGCGGGAAGAAACGATGAAGGTGTTGGGGCAGCTGGCGATGGGGGAGCCATTGTAGGACACGCTGGGCCCACCGGCGTTCTCGCAAGCGGTGGGAGCGCCCATGGAGTCAGCGTGCTGGGAGATCAGGTCGCAGCCGGCGTTGATCAGGGCCCCAGCAGCGGTCTTCTCTTCCTTCTCGTCGTACCAGGAGCCGGTGAACTGCACCTTCATCTCCACGTCGGGGCAAACGGACTTGGCGCCCAGGT
>JAZSFI010000241.1:0-5117 GCA_045532135.1 Clostridia bacterium
CCATCTGTTTTGGCAGGGCATCGATCCCGTTGCAGCCATCCGCTATCTGGGCGACGCCATTTTCTTCTTCCACGCCAAGGACACCAAGATCGACAAGCTCAACACCGATGTAAACGGCGTTCTGGATACCAAGCACTACGGCGACGAAATCCACAGAAGCTGGATCTTCCGCTCTGTCGGCTGCGGTCACGACGAGCAGACCTGGAAGGACATGATGAGCGCCCTTCGCATGGTCGGCTACGACGGAATGATCTCCATCGAGCACGAAGACAGCCTGATGAGCGTTCCCGAGGGCCTCGGAAAAGCCATCGACATGTTGAAGCGCGTTATGATGTTTGAAAATAACGGCGGCATGTGGTGGGCATAATAAACTTAAAAAGTTTTGCATAACAAAAGCGCCTTTGCGTTCTGTGAAGGCGCTTTTGCTGTCCTTGAAAAACAAAGCGGTTGCGCTAAGGACGCTTTTTTGATATAATCAAAATAGAATCGTTTTCTTCGGAGTATATGAAATGCAAAACCGCATTTATGGATTTCCGCCCATTGAAGATGAAAACGCATGCATTCTGATTGTCGGAAGCATGCCAAGCATAGCGTCTTTGGCGGTTTCGTTTTACTATGGACATGCAAGAAATGCGTTCTGGCCGATTATGGCAAACGTGTTTTCATCAACCGTACCTAAAACTGCAGAAGATAAGAAATCACTTTTAATCACTCATAAAGTAGCGCTTTGGGACGTTTATGCATCCTGCATTCGCGAAGGCTCTTTGGACAGCGCCATAAGGGCAGGTGAAAAGAATGATTTCGTCTCTTTCTTTAAGCTGCATCCGAAAATCCGTGCGGTTTTATGTAACGGCACAGCCGCTTATCAGTCTTTTGACAAAAGCGTTTGTCCAAATCTTCCCGTTTTTCGCCTCCCATCTACAAGTCCGGCCTGCACTATGAAATATGAAAACAAGCTCACCCTCTGGCAGGAAGCGATAAATAACTATCTGTAGGAGATTTTCTGTATGAATATTATTGATCTGCTTACCAAAAAGCGCTTTGGAAAAGAACTCACGCAAGAAGAAATCCGCTTTTTTGTAAAAGGCGTAACGACCGGCGAAATCGCCGATTATCAGGCCAGCGCAATGCTTATGGCCATTTGCATTAACGGAATGACAGCGGACGAAACGCTGTATCTGACCATGGAAATGGCCGCCTCCGGCGACATGCTTGATTTAAGCGAAATCAAAGGCATCAAATGCGACAAGCATTCCACCGGAGGCGTAGGCGATACTACCTCGCTCGTGCTTGTCCCGCTGGTCGCCGCCTGCGGCGTGAAATTTGCCAAGATGTCCGGCCGCGGCCTGGGTTTTACCGGCGGCACGCTTGATAAAATGGAATCCGTGCCCGGGCTCAGCGTTTCCATGAGCGCTGAAAAATTCATCGGCACCGTAAACGACATAGGTCTTGCCATCATCGGCCAGACGCAGGCGCTCGCCCCGGCGGACAAAGTGCTTTACAGCCTGCGCGATGTAACCGCAACCGTGGATTGCCTCCCCCTGGTTACGTCCTCGATTCTTTCAAAAAAAATCGCTTCCGGCGCGGACGTCATTGTACTGGACGTAAAAACCGGCTCCGGCGCGATTATGGATACGTATGAAAAGAGCGTTGAACTTGCCAAAACCATGGTGGACATCGGAAACAGAACCGGCAGGAAATTCTCCGCGCTGGTCACCGATATGAACCAGCCGCTCGGAAATTACGTCGGAAACGCGCTTGAAGTTTATGAAGCCATCGAAATTCTCTCCGGCCGCGTAAACGGCGACCTCAAAGACGTGGCGCTTGCACTCGGCGCGCACATTCTGCGCCTGTCCGGCGTGAAGGACACATACGAAGAATGCCTCAGGCTCATGAATGAGAAGCTTGAAAGCGGAGAAGGCCTCAAAAAGCTTTCCGAACTTTTCAAGGCGCAGGGCGGCGACGAGCGCGTGCCGTTTCATCCCGAGCTTCTTCCCAAGGCTCCGGAAACGATGGACATCTGCCTTGGAAAAAGCGGCTACATAAAGAGTATCCAGACCGACAGAATCGGCTATGCCGCCAAAGCGCTCGGCGCGGGCCGCGACAGGAAGGAAGACGAAATCGATCTTTCCGTCGGACTTGTGATGAAAAAACGCGTAGGCGACAGAATCGAAGCCGGCGAACCGTTTGTAACTCTCCACATCTCTTCGGTTTCCGACGTCGGGCGCGCAAAACAGCTCATTTTGGATTCCGTTACGCTGTCCGATGCGCCCGTAGAAAAGCCCGTCCTGATCCGAGGCGTAATTGAATGAAGCCAACCGCAAAAAAGTTTCTTGTAAACGTCCTGATCCTTCCCGCTGCCTTTCTTTCAGCTTTCAGCGCAAGAATTCTGTCTCTCGCCATATTGGGCGCGCTGTTTAAAGCATGGAATCTGACGGACGCAACTTTTGCCTACGCGCCGGTTTGGGCGCAAAGGATCGCTTCAATGGCGGGAAACATTGCGGATGTAAGCTTTCTTGTCTTTCTTACGCTTCCCCTTTTCGTCTATTGCGGGAAAAGAAGCCTGCGCTTTCAAAAAAGCTTTCTCCGTTATCCCCTTTTCGGAATCCTTTTAAGCTTTCTGACCGTAGGCGTGTTTTTGCTTTTTAAAAGCGTGCGCATGCCGAAAATCCGCGTTTTCCCCTTTCTTGGCGCATCCGTTCTTTTCGCGCTTACGGATCTTCTCTCGGTGAGCGCCTGCGCTTACCTCGCCCGTCAAATCCCCGGAAAGATTATCAAAAACTCCGCGTCTCTCCGGTTGGTTCTATCCATTCTCCTCCAAACGATATTCTGGATTCTATCCAAATCCTCCGTATCCGTTCCCCTCATTATAAATGCAGGTCTTTCGGGCGTATTGCTTTTTTTCCTCAATCAAAAAACCGAAAGCATGCTTCCCGAGATTTTCCTCGTTTTCTCTTTCCGCTTTGCAACGCGCTTCCTTTTCGGTTTCCCGGATCTCGGCGGCGCATATCCTGTGTCCGAGCATTGGCTCACCGGCGCAGCAAACGGCGTATCCCACTCGCTTTTATTGAGCCTGTATCTTTTCGCAATTCTGATTGTCATCCTCATCGGCGCATTCCGCGCACGCACTAAACAGAAAGGAGAAAGCCATGTTTCACAGTAAGCTTCTTATCATCGTAAACCTCACCGCCGGGCAAAAGCGCATCTGCAAAAAGCTCCCGGACGTTCTTCAGATTTTCTGCAAAAACGGCTGTCTCCCGACCGTCATGACCACGCTTTATCAGGGGCATGCGCGCGAACTTGTACGGGAATACGCAAAGGACTATGATCTCATCGTTTGCGCAGGCGGCGACGGCACGCTTTCCGAAACCATCGCAGGCTTTATGGATGAAAAGATTGAAAAAAAACTCGGCTACATCCCCTGCGGAACCACCAATGATCTGGCAGCCACGCTCGGTCTTTCTTCAGACATCGATCAAGCTGTCAAGGATATCCTTACCGGCAGCCCTTCTCCGCTGGATATCGGTCTTTTCAACGGAAAAACCTTCGCCTATACCGCATCCTTCGGCGCGTTTACCCGCGCATCCTACGCCACGCCGCAGACGCTTAAAAACACCTTCGGGCATCTTGCCTATCTTCTGGAGGGGCTCAAGGATCTGACCAACATCCGCCCCATTCATGCGCACATCAAAGCTGACGACCGGGAATTTGACGGAAAATTTGTGTTCGGTTCAATCAGCAATTCAACATCATTGGGCGGCGTATTGACGCTTGACAAAAACCTCGTTATGCTGGACGACGGCAAATTTGAACTTGTGCTCATGGAGTCACCGCAGAACGCGCTGGAACTCAGTCAGCTGCTTTTGAATCTCACGCAGCGCAAATTTGAACCGCCGATTCTTCTGATCAATGCAAAGAATATCGAGGTCACAACCGCCCAGCCGCTCGACTGGACGCTGGACGGCGAATATGTAAAGGGCGAAACCAATTTCAGCATTCAAAACCTTCATGCAGCCGTAAACATCATAACGCCCGTGCGCGAAGCAAAGGTCGAGTTGCTCAAATAGCCAAGTCTAAACCCGACTACAGTCTGTTTTCCGGAATCGTACACAAAAATCCCCTTCGGCATCTGCCAAAGGGGATTTTTGTGCCGTCCGAGAGGATCACCTTCCCCTCCACCTCGTCGATTTCCTTCACCCTTCCGACGACGCTTACATAGGCGCCGCCGGATTTTTTTCTGTCGGGCTTGAAATAGGTGAACTTCGCCTCAGGACGGCTTTCGATCACGGCGGCAAGACCCCGCAGTCTGCTGTCAAGAATCTCCTTCCGATTTTCGTCCGCTTCGATCTCCTCCTCCGTCAGCCGAGCCGTTTCGCAAACCGCACTGCCGTACCCGTTCAACGCCGCAAAGGGTGCAAACTGCGCCGCACGGGACAGGATGGGCATGGGCTTATGCCGCACGGAAAAGGGTCTCGAAAGTCCTATGATATCATCGTAATTCTGTCTGTTCATCACGCCTTATGTCCTCCGATCTGAGCGTTCCGTTCCCGCGCCGTGGCAGCCTCGCACAGGTTCATCCCCCGAAGGATAATGTTCTTCCCGTACCGCTTTTTCAGCTGCAGAACCGTCCGCTGCATCCGTCTTTCTCTCTCAAGCCCCGCATTTTCCTCCGCGAGCCGTCTGTCTGCCTCGTCGTAATCGGTAAAAAGATCCAGCTGACCCACCTCACCCGCAGGCTTGGCAAGGTCTTCATCCACCACCCTGCACGCCGTCAGATTGATCCGCCGCACCAGCAGCCCCGGGGTGACGATCCTGTCGTAAAGTGCCGTCACCGCATCGGTAATGAGCCGCGTGGAGGAGGTCTGCCGCGGAAGATTCACCGAGCCGTTCGCCCCCTTCGGAACCCGCCTGCCGTAGTGGTCCACCGTAACCTCGCCCCTGTAGGGTGTCTCCCCCGTCAGACTCTCCCTGTCATACCCAACCGCAAGAACCATGTGATCCGTCACCAGATGCTTGTCCACCAGATCCAGCGCCAGCAGGTCGGCCATCTCCCGGACTATCACCCCGGTTTTGCGAAAATCATAGGGCGAGTGCAGAACCTGCCCGGAAGTCGGAGG
>JAZSFI010000095.1:0-2535 GCA_045532135.1 Clostridia bacterium
ACAAAGCTTTTCTCCTATCAGGATCCCGTATTCTGGCAAATCGGCGAAATCTACGCGCCGGAAAACGCCTATAAATCCGCAAACATAAATTACACAAACCTTTCCGACCTTTTTACGCGGTTTCTTCAGGACAATGTCGACCTGTACCCCGTATACGACTTTTCGACAACTCCTTGGACGGTGCACATCCGTAAACTCCCGGACGAAATCGGCGCGCGCTTTTCCTTAACGCGCAACGCCGAAACCTGCCGAATCGTATACGACGACAAACAACAGGCCACGCGCCTGTATCTCGCCGTCAATACGCCAGAAAAGGTCAACGGAATCACGAAATATACGGCGGAGCTGAAAATCTACGAAGACGCAGACGCGATCGCACAGTACGGCGTTTTCGAAAAAACCGCATCCGTAAAAACCGACGAGATCACGGGAACGCCCGACGACTGGGCGCGCGAGTTTTTCAAAAAATACAAAGATCCGACCGTCCAGATCACCGTCGACGGTTATGAACTCTGGAAGCAGACCGGGGAAATCTACGATGAAATGTCGGTCGGAAAGCGCACGAAGGTCGCCCTTCCCGAATTTGGCGCAACCACAACGCAGCGCATCGAGTCCGTCACATACCCGGACGCGCTGAAAGCACCGACTGCGATCACAGTCTCCCTTGCAACCAAGCAAAAGACCTTTACAACCGCCATTTCCAACCTCGAAAAAGAAGTCGAAAAGGTCGGCGGCGTTGCCGGAGGCGCGGCGCTTTCGTCCGCAAACGCGGAGGAAGTCACGGCGTGGTCGCTCATCATGCAAAAGGTCGAACAAGCAGTAAACGGCACCGGCATTGTCAATCTTTGGGAAACTGGCATAATCATTGACGCGGAAACAGGCGCGACAATCTACTCCCTCGAACAGGGCTTTGTCTCAGCCTTTTCGGAGCTAAAAGTCGCATCCGATGAAATATCCGCAAACTCAGCCGCGATCAAGCTGAAGGCCGACCTCATCCTTTTGGACGGCCTCGTGAAAGCAACAGAACTTCAGGCGTCCGTGGCAAACATGCTTCTGCAAAATTCGCTCGTCATCAAAACGCCGAATCTGCAGGCGAATGAAGCCGTAACGCAATTTCTGAACACGGCATCATTTACTTTCGGCAACACGCTCATGTCGAAAAAGCAGATTGAAATGGGAACCATCAAAAGCGGCCCGGTCGTTTCGGAATCCACCGCAAGCCTCAATCTCAATCATTCGCATGCTGTGACCGTAAATGACGCAGACGGCACAATCACGATGGGCGCGGCTGTAACCACGGAGGAAGCCGGAAATTTTAAGATCGCCGACACGAAGGCGTATAAAGACGGCGTGTCGGCGGCAAAAGCAAGCGTGTCTCTTTCATCCGCCGGATGGATAAGCGGCGTGAATACAGTTTCTGCGTCGAACGGGAAAACATTCCCCGTGTCGCTTCCTCCTTTTTCCGCATCCGCGGGCGCTTTCAATGCGCAGCATAAAGCAATCGTGTTTTTTTCAACCGAATCCGTTCAAACGCCGCTCAAGTCCATTGAGGTCGATGCGTCCGGCGTATACGACGCAGGATATGCCGAAGGATGGGCGGGGGCTAAAGCCAGATTCCGCATGGACTGGCCGGATCAGGGCTCATATGACTATCTTTTGAACACCTATCAGCCCGGCGACACCCCGGGTTCTGCCGATGTCATGGACGAACTGCAAATCGGAGCGACGTACAGTTTGAGCGAGATCACCAATACCGCGCCGAACACCTTCTATACGAGCGGCTGGGCATACGCGCGCACCCGCTTAAACGGCGGATCATGGACCAACCGCCACCGCGTCAACATGACGCAGACCACAACCATCAACGTAGGACAAGGATAAAGGAGGCACACCCACATGAACGAAGTCGCAACCTATGCTCAGGCAATCATCCAGTTTCTTTCAAATATGGACGTAAAGGCGTCCGAGCACAACGTACAGCAGATTTCCGCCATCCATGCAGCCGTTGAAAAGATCAAGGCTCTTTCATCGTCCGCGCAGATTGTGCCGCGAGAAATCCCAGCGGAGGATAAAAGCAAATGACAATTTGGGTAAATGATAAAGAAATCCCGGCCGTATGGTTCGGAGAAGTCGCGGCGAACGATTCCCTCATGTTCGGGATCCTCGACAGCCGCCCGCTTTTTGAAATCGCAAAGGATTTTGAATCCGCCATGCGCATTGAAAAGCGATCCGAAACGGAAGGGAACGAAATCTATTTAGATAACGGGCGCGTGATCTCCATCATCCGTCCGGACGCGAACCGGGAAAATGTACAGCTTACAGTCGAAAGGGGCGTAAGACTTTGACCATCACTTTAAAGCGCACCGTCAACCTCTCGGAGACGATCCTGCCGGAAGTCCTTCCGGCTCCGCTCTATGAGGGCGAGAAGAACGCGCACACCTTTATGATAACCGCCGAAAAGGACAAGCTCCCCCACGCCCTTTCGGGATCCGTCGTCGCCTATTTTGAAAGAAGCGACGGCAACACCGTCCGCGT
>JAZSFI010000235.1:0-7545 GCA_045532135.1 Clostridia bacterium
CATAAAAAAATCGCCTATCTGCACGGCGAAGAATGCTATGTCCACGAAAACCGAATGAACGGCTATAAAGAGGCGCTCATGGACGCGGGACTTGAAATCCGCGAGGATTACATTCTTCCTTCCGCGTACGACAACCCGCAGGAGGCTTCAAAGGCCTTCAGGGCGATCCTGTCTCATCCCGACAGGCCCACATGCATCATGATGTCGGATGACACCGCGGCAACCACCGCCATCCAGATTGCCAAATCCATGAACCTTACCGTTCCGGGCGATATCTCCATCGGCGGCTATGACGGCGTCAGGCTCAGTCTCATGTTCTCCCCCGTTCTGAGCACCATAAAGCAGGACACCAAAACGCTCGGAAAAACCGCAGCGGAAGAGCTCATCCGCCTAATCGAAAACCCCGCCTCCGTCCCCATGAAAACCATCACCGTCCCCGTCGCGCTCGTTCCGGGCGAGAGCATTGGGAAAATCAAAGCATAAACAAACCTTTTACGGGTGCGCATCGGCTCCGAAAGCCAAGCGCACCCGGTATTTTATTTATTATGTTCATTTGAAATTCAGCGTCGTCCCCTTCTTTGCACTTTTCCCTCTTGAATACCCATGCGCTTTCATGATAGAATATGAAAAGGAGGCGGAATACACCATGGACATTTTTGATATTATCGGGCCTGTAATGATCGGCCCTTCAAGCTCCCATACCGCAGGCGCAGCGCGCATCGGCCGCGCGGCCGCCAACTTGCTCGGCGATACGCCTGTGAACGCGAGAATCACACTTTCAGGCTCATTTCTCAGAACGCACAAAGGGCACGGCACCGACCGCGCTATCATCGCAGGACTTATGGATATGCCGGTGGACGATCTGAGAATCCGCGACAGCCTGAAAATCGCCAAAGAACGCGGACTGAAGTATGAATTTATACTGGAAGATATTCCGGACGCGCATCCGAATACGGCGCTGATTGAGCTGACCGGAAAAAACGGAGGCAAGATTTCCATGCGCGCCGCATCCGTCGGCGGCGGAAATATCCGCGTTGAAATGCTCAACGGACTTACCGTATCCTTTACAGGCGCCATGGATACGCTCGTCATCTCCCACACCGACGCGCCCGGCGTCATCGCCAATGTGTCCAGCCTGATTGCCGCGCTGTCCGTGAACATCGCGACCATGCAGGTGTTCAGAAGAAACGCAGGCGGCGACGCAGTCATGGTCATTGAAACCGACCACGCGCCGGACCTTGAAAGCGTAAAAATGATCGGCCGGCTTCGCGGCATCAAAACGTGCAACCTTTTAAATAAGCTCTAAGGGAGGAAAACGATATGCAGGATTACACCACTCTTTCGGAGCTTTTGGAGCTTACCAGGCATGCAGGCAGCCTTCCGCAGGCGGTGCTTGATCATTATGCACGCGAGGGCGCGGATAAAAAGGAAGCAATCGAGCGCATGCGCGAAAACCTGTCCGTCATGCGCACTTCCATTCAGGAAGGTTTGAATCCCGAGGCGAAAAGCATGTCGGGCAGGGTCGGCGGTCAGTCGGCCAAGCTCATGAAATCACTTTTAAACGGCGAATCCTTCGGCGGAAAGCCCATCGGGCTTGCAGGCGCGTATGCGCTTGCCGCAGCAGAATGCAACGCATGCATGGGCAGAATCGTTGCTTCTCCCACAGCCGGCGCGTGCGGCGTACTTCCGGCTGCGCTTTTCTCCGCGCAGGAAGAAAAAGGATACTCCGACGATGATCTTGTTAAGGCGCTGTTTGTCGCAGCGGGCGTAGGGCGCGTAATCGCACTTCGCGCCAGCATTTCCGGTGCGGAAGGCGGCTGTCAGGCTGAGGTCGGAAGCGCAAGCGCCATGGCCGCTTCCGCGCTCGCCTATCTCGCAGGCGCAGACCCCGAAACCTGCATGCGCGCCGCAGGCTTTGCGATCATGAATCTTATGGGACTTGTATGCGACCCGGTCGAGGGACTTGTAGAGGTTCCGTGCGTTTACAGAAACGTGGTCGGCGTTTCCTGCGCCATCACGTCGGCAAACCTCGCCATCTCCGGCATTCCCCTCCTCATACCCGTTGACGAGATCATTGAAGCCATGCGCCGCGTGGGCAGAAGTCTGCCCGCCTCCCTGCGCGAAACCGGCGAAGGCGGCTGCGCCGCATGCAGATTGTGCACGGAGGAGAAAAAATGAGGCGGGTCTTCGCAATTCTACTTACGCTTTTCGTGCTTGCGCTTCCGGCTTTTTCGGAAAACACACCCGTTTCGCCCATGCTTTCGGCAGACGGCGCGCACATTCTCGCCCTTGATACGGACGGAACTGTCTGGGCATGGGGCTCCAACCACAGAGGCGAAAGCATTCCGGAAAAAAGCGATGAACGCATTCTCGCGCCTGAAATCGCCTTTCAAAACGCCGTTTTCATTGCTGCAGGGCAGCAGTTTTCCATGGCAGTTGACAAAAGCGGCGACCTGTATGCTTGGGGCGACAACCGGGAAAAGCAGATTTTTGCTTCCAATGACGAAAAAGTCCTCTCCCCCGTTCTGCTTATCGAAAATGTCGTCTTCGCCGATGCGTGCGATACGCTTGCCGCATGCGTGACCGAAAAAAACGAATGCTTTTTATGGGGCGGCGGTGCGGATCAGACGCTTATTTCAGAAAGCGCCGTCAAATGCGAAGTCGGCATGAATTTTGCCGTATATCTTACAAAAGACGGCAAAGTCTACGAGTATTCAAACGGCGAAAGCAAGCTCATGCTTGATTCCGCCAAAGATATCTCTTCTTCCGGTGAAAGCCGTTACGCGCTTTTGGCGGACGGCACGCTCTGTGCATGGGGCGCAGCCGCGTCCGACGGAAGACTCGCCATGCCCGGCGGCACAAGATATATTGAAACGCCCGAACGCATCTGTCAAGGCGCGGATATCTCTTCAATGATTTCCGGTCTCACCTTCTCAGGCTTTCTTACAAACGCAAACGAACTCTATCTCTGGGGTTCGCTCTATTCCTATGCTTCCTATATCGATGAAACAGGAACCGTTCAGGCCGCGCTTGTGGACGGCGCGCTTCTTTCCTATGGAAACGAGCCCATTCGTCTCTATGAAAACGTAAAAGACGCTGCCATCGGCGACGCATTCATCGCGCTTCTCTTCGAGTCCGGCGAAGTTTACACCTGGGGTTCAAACGATCATGGACAGCTTGGGAACGGAAAATACACTCAAACCGCCCTTACCGAAGCGGAAGACGACGAAGGCTACGAGGTCGAAATCATTTCCTCCGCTGATTCGGTCTTTCCGAATGTGCCGATTACACTTAAATAGAGCAAACGGGACGGTTTCACCGTTCCGTTTGTTTTAAAATACGCAATCGATGCCCGCACCAGCCCTGACGCTGCTTCCTTTCAAATAAAATTACATAGCCCAAAGAAGATCCTCCCCCCTTGACTCTCCCCTTACGTCATAGCGTATAATCGCCTTAAAAGGAGGAAGACGCATGAAAAGCGTAAGCGAAATCAGCAAATTGACCGGCGTAAGCATAAAAGCTCTGCGCCACTACGATAAAATCGGCCTTTTAAAGCCTGACGGCGTAACGAACGCAGGCTACAGGCTGTACGGCGAAAAAGCGCTGGCACGCTTAAACAGCATTCTCATATTCCGCGAGCTTCGCTTTTCTTTAAAAGAAATCCGCGAAATTCTGGATACGCCGGGATTTGACCCGATATGCGCCGTTGAAAAGCAGATTGTTCTTTTGGAAACAGAAAAGAAGCGCATTGAAAAGATCATTCAATTTGCCGAAAAATTCAAAACAGACGGAGGGATTTTAATGGATTACGCCGCATTTGAACACACCGAAACCGAAGCCATGAAAAAAGAAGTCCAAGATCGTTGGGGCAATACTGAAGCGTATAAATCCTATGCGGAAAAGGCCGCAAAAGGGCGTGATTTTGATAAAGCAGGCGAACAGATGATGGAGATTTTTGCTTCCATCGGAAAACTCAAGGATGTGCCGCCCGAGGACGAAAAGGTACAGTCGGAAATCAAACGCCTTCAGTCGTTCATTTCCGAAAACTTTTACCCCTGCACAAATGAGATTTTATCGGGGCTCGGCCAAATGTACGTGTGCGACGAGCGGTTCAAAAAGAACATTGATCAAAAGGGCGGCGAAGGAACGGCGGAATTTGCATCGAAAGCCATACAAGTATACACAAAACGCTAATCTTCAAACAAAACATCAAAAAATTTGTCCGGATTTTCGAGAAAGCGGCGCGTGATTTCATAATGCGCAGTTTCCCGAAAATCTGTTTTTTGTATGCCGTTTTCAGAAAATTCCAGTATTTCCGCGCCCGGAAACGCCATAAGCATCGGAGAATGCGTTGCAATTATGAACTGTGAATTCCGCTTCACCAGCCGCCTCATTTCGCACATCAGCGTCAAAAGCTTCATCGGCGAAAGCGCCGCCTCCGGCTCATCGAGAATGTACAGCCCGTTTCCGCTGAAGCGGTTCTGCACCAGCGCGAGAAAACTCTCCCCGTGCGAGCGTTCATGAAGCGGAATCCCGCCGTAGGAATCAATGACCGGCGGCGAAAACGCGGGCTCCGCATCCATTCCGTCAATATTCGTTGCGACATTGAAAAAGCTCTCCGCGCGCAGAAAAAAACCATCCTTGGGATAGCTCCTTTTGATGATCGTCAGGCATTCGTGCAGCGAGGAATGCGCCTTCGCCGTCTGAAAATTGAAATTTTTCGTCCCGCCCTCGGGATTGAACCCGGAAGCAACGCTGACCGCCTCAATGAGCGTGGACTTCCCCGTGCCGTTTTCGCCCACAAAAAACGTGACCGGGCTTGAAAACGACATTTCCGCCCCGTCAAGCAGCCACCTGACCGCAGGGATTTCTTTTAAATATCTCTCCTTTGGCGCGCGGTTCACTTTCACGCCGCTTACATATAAGGCGTTCATCATTTCACCTTCTTTAATATTTCCACGCATATAATTCCGCTTGATTCCGCATGGGCCGATGTCCAACATCATCCCAAGGCCAACGCTGCATAAAAAAGACGCCGCCCCAATATACAACATCATTAAGTCAAAGGCGGGAGGCGTAATGCCTCCCCTGCTCCGGCCTCAATCAATCTCGTAGGGGACGGGTTTCCCGTCCCCCTCGCCGATTGCCTAATCCCAGCCTAATGATATTGTCCTTTATCGGGACAACGCTTATTTAATAATTTTACTTTGTGCCGAACAGTCTGTCGCCAGCATCGCCCAGACCCGGAACGATATACTTGTGCTCGTTGAGCTTCTCGTCAATGGCAGCGATGTAGATATCCACATCGGGATGCTCGTTTTTAAGAACCTCGATGCCCTCAGGGCAGCCGACGAGGCACACGAGCTTAATGTTGTAGCAGCCGCGATCCTTCAAAAACTGAATCGCCGCGGCGGAGGATCCGCCTGTAGCCAGCATTGGATCGACAACAATCAGCTCTCTCTCCTGCGCGTCGGCGGGGAGCTTGCAGTAATATTCAACCGGCATGTGCGTTTCGGGGTCGCGGTACAGACCGATGTGGCCCACCTTGCATGCGGGAACCAGCTTCACAAAGCCTTCCACCATGCCGAGGCCTGCTCTTAAAATCGGCACAACGCCCAGCTTTTTGCCGGCGATGACCTTGCTTTTGCACTTGCAGATGGGCGTTTCAATCTCAATTTCCTCAAGCGGCAGCTCACGGGTAACTTCATAGCACATCAGCATCGCGATCTCGTTTAAAAGCTCGCGGAAATCCTTCGTGCCGGTTTCGGTCTGACGCATCAGGGTAAGCTTATGCTGAATCAGCGGGTGGTCGATGACGTGTACAGTGCTCATTCGTACATCCCTCCAATTTTCCTTTTCCGTATCGCTATAATTATACTCTCAATTCATACGTTGTGCAACCGCGGGAGGCAAAAATTCGGAAAGAAAATTTGTCGTCCCGCTTATTTCATCGGTAAACAGCGATTGATTTTCTTTTTATCTGTGCTACAATAAATTCATCAACCTCCGGGAGGGATACAATGCCGCTCATCATCGTCAGAAACGATATCACCAAAATGGAAGTGGATGCGATCGTCAATGCCGCCAATCCCACGCTTTTGGGCGGCGGAGGCGTGGACGGCGCAATTCATAGAGCCGCAGGGCCTGAGCTTTACAAAGAATGCCGAACGCTTGGCGGCTGCAAAACGGGCGAGGCCAAAATCACAAAAGGCTACCGCCTTTTGTCCAAATATGTCATTCACACGCCCGGTCCAGTTTATCAGGACGGAAAGCACGGAGAATCCGATCTGCTTTCATCCTGCTACAGAAATTCGCTCGCGCTTGCAAAAATGCACGGCTGCGAAACCGTGGCCTTTCCCCTGATCTCCTCCGGCGTATACGGCTATCCCAAGGCCGAAGCCTTAAAAATCGCCATCGACACCATCACGCAATTCCTGTTAGAAAACGACATGACCGTCTATCTCGTCGTTTTTTCAAAGGACGCTTTTGAAGTAAGCGGAAAGCTGTTTCATGACATCAAGGCATACATCGACGACGTCTATGTCGATCTGCACACGGACGCCCGGGAGGAATCCCGCCGCCGCTTTCTTAAAAGCAGTGTCTCAAGCCGCGCGATGCCGCCGTATACGGATTTTGGCGCATGCTCTGCCCCTAAATTACAGACTTCCCTCGACGATATGCTCAATCAGTTGGACGAAAGCTTTTCAGAAATGCTCATCCGGAAAATTGACGAAAAGCAGATGACCGACGCCGAATGCTATAAAAAAGCCAATGTCGACAGACGCCTTTTCAACAAAATCAAGAATAATCCCGCATACAAGCCCGCAAAGCAAACCGTTTTGGCTTTCGCAATCGCGCTTGAACTCACGCTTGACGAAGCTCGCGAAATGCTCATGAAGGCAGGCTTTGCGCTCTCCCGCAGCAATAAAGCGGATATCGTCGTCGAGTACTGCTTAAAGACCCGGAATTACAACATCATCGAGATCAACCAGATCCTTTTCAAGCTCGATCTTCAGCCGCTGGGCTACTGAATTTGTCGCCTGCCGGGCGACCAAATGCCTCCCCGTCTTTGATATACTTAATTCATCAAAGACAGGGAGGCATTCATTATGATGAAAAATCTTACCGAAATCGTTTTTATCTTAGACCGCAGCGGCTCCATGGCCGGCCTTGAAAAGGACACCATCGGCGGCTTCAATTCCATGATTAACCGCCAGAAAACCGCCCCCGGCGGGGCCGTCATTTCCACCGTGCTTTTCGACACCGAAACGCAAGTCATCCACGACCGCGTAAACCTTAAAAACATCGCGCCCATGACCGAAAAAGACTACTTCGTCCGCGGCTGCACCGCGCTTTTAGACGCCATCGGCGGCGCGATCCACCATATCGGAAACGTCCACAAATACGCCCGCGAGGAAGACCGCCCCGAAAAAACCCTGTTCGTCATCACAACCGACGGCATGGAAAACGCAAGCCGAAAATACTCAAGCGACAAGGTAAAACAAATGATCGAGCGCCAGAAAACCAAATACGGCTGGGAATTCC
>JAZSFI010000376.1:0-2693 GCA_045532135.1 Clostridia bacterium
TTTGTCATCTGACTGCACATATCGGATTTCAATCATTCGTCTCACCGCCAATTCCTGTTTGCTTTTGCTTTATTCTAACCTGTTTTTCTCATTCTTTCAACAATCGGGGAAAATTATCCAAACACCTCAAAAAAGCCGACGAGATAAAGTTTGATTTAAGCATACGATAAGACAGGGCGAAGATACCCATCAGAGTATCTTCGCCCTGTCTTACTTCTATATGTTTACAAAGCTCCGTTGCGATTTACGGATTCAGCGTAACAGTTTCATTGGCAAAGTCTTCGGCAAACCAATCATCATCGTCATACGCCCTAAGTTTGAATTCGATTGTTTCAACCTCCGTAATGCCATTTTCTTCAAAGGTCGTGTCAGCCCAAGACATAGAGCTAAATGCACAATTGCCCGCAGACACTGTGGTTGCATAGAGAGGATCTGCCATAAATCCATTCACAGATGCATCGTCAACGCTAAACATAACATTTTTGTCAGTTTTGTTGACCAGAAACAGATTTGCTGTGTAGCCCCAGATGTCATCTTCCTCATAACCTGTAACAATAACAGTCACATATTCATTGTCGATAATCACATTGTCAGAAGGCTGGCTCTCTCTGACAAATTTTACCGCCTTGTCTTCCCCATAGGGATAGATATGGACGGTTTCTTTCGCAACTGCATCCGCAAGCCAATCTTCACTGTCGTAGACGCGGAAAGTCAATTCGATGTCCGTAAAATCTGTGATTCCGTTGTCTTCAAGGGCATCAACAGAAAAGCTGATCTCCTCATTGGATTTCTTTCCCGCGGCTACTTCCGATGCAAAGAAAGGATCACACTTAACTCCATTTATAGCCGCAGAATCGACCGAAAACATATAGATTTTTTCTGCAGACTTGTTTTCAAGCAATGCATTTATGGTATATCCCCACATATTATCAGCATCAATGCCGGTAATCTTAATGGTGCATTCTTCGTTGTCAATGGCTACCATTTCGGTAAAAGAAATTTCGCTTTCTTGATTGTCTTGAATTTTTGTTGTTTCTTCCTGTGAAGAAATGTTCTGATCTGCATTGTTTGTGCCGCCATCATCGTTTGTCGGTGCCCCTCCACAAGCCGCAAGAGAAACCAGCAGAGCAACCATGAGAAGCAGTGTAGCAATTCTTTTCATTTCTTTTCCTCCAAATAAAAAAGTGTGTGCAACCGAAGCTGCACACACCGAAAAACGCAACTCCGATTGTCGCCAAACAAAGCTCGAATAGAAAGGCAAACCTCATGCTACCCAAGTGGAATTGCGTTTTATCCGTAATCCAGTTTGGGCAACAATATAAAAGGGTATACTACCCCTTCAGCTAAGGTTGACCTTGTTTCTTTATTCTGCTTTGTTTGGCCTAAGTATTATACCGCATTCGCAGTAAAAATGATAGATATATTTCAAGAAATATTTGATTTTCACAAAACTTTTGGCGAAACAATGAATCCGGTTCAGACCCAGTCAAGTCAAAAAACATCCGGGGAGATTCTCACTTGACACCCTTTGCAGGGCATGATAGTATTATATACCGACATTGAAAATGGCTGTGAAAGGGAGAAGTATTCCGCGCGAGCGTGTCAGAGAGATGCCGCTATGAGCTGAAAGCGGCGTTCACGACAGACGCGGGAGAAATGCGCCCCGGAGCCGCGTGGGGAGGAAATGCCCCGCCGCATGGCAGCGTTACGGCCGCATCCGGTATTGGCCGGACTGAGTGAAAACGAGAGTGGAACCGCGGTTTTTTATCGCCTCTCCTGCACAGATGCTGTGCGGGCGGGGCGTTTTTTCATAGGAGGAAAATCATGTCCAGATTAGGTGAAACCCTGCGCGCCTATCAGGCGAGGGACCCCGCTGCGCGCAGCAAGTTTGAGATATTTCTGCTGTACCCCGGCGTGCACGCCATCATCTTTCATCGCGTGAGCCACTGGCTCTGGACGCACCGGCTGCGCTTTCTGGCGCGGCTGAATTCGCAGCTTGCCCGGCATCTGACCGGGATTGAGATCCATCCCGGTGCAACGATCGGCCGCCGCTTCGTCGTCGACCACGGCATGGGCATTGTCATCGGGGAGACCGCCGAGATTGGCGACGACGTACTGCTCTATCACGGCGTGACGCTCGGCGGCACCGGCAAAGAGACCGGAAAACGCCACCCGACCATCGGCAACAATGTGATGATCGCCTGCGGGGCAAAGGTACTCGGCCCCTTCACCGTCGGCGACAACGCGCGCATCGCTTCCAACGCCGTCGTCCTCACGGAAGTCCCGCCCGACGCCACCGCCGTGGGTGTCCCGGCAAGGGTGGTGCGCATTGCGGGGAAAAAGGTAGACTACGCTTCGGAAGTCGATCAGATCCACATCACCGACCCCGTCAGCCTCGAGCTGAGCGCCCTGCGCGAGCAGCTTGAACAGATGGAAGAAAAACTGCAGCAGCTCTCCGGCGCGGAAGCGCTTCCCGCCGGAAAAACGAAAGAATAATCCCGCCATTCGGGATGAATTGGAGGAAAGACCATGTATCTTTACAACAGTGCAACACGCAAAAAGGAACTTTTCCAGCCTCACACGCCCGGCCGTGTCGAGATGTACACCTGCGGCCCGACGGTCTATCACTTTGCGCACATCGGAAACCTGCGCAGCTACATCATGGAAGATGCGCTGGAGAAATTCCTGCGCTA
>JAZSFI010000413.1:0-4080 GCA_045532135.1 Clostridia bacterium
GCTCGGCTGGCTGGACGAGGAGACGCCCATTCTGAGCATGGACGACGTTGTTTATCAGGCGATCCATGCGTTCCAGCTGTGGTACAACGAAATGATCGAAGGCAGCGCCATGATTCCGCTTACGCCTGTCATGAACGAAGACGGCGCCTTTACGGACGAATTCGGCGTATACAATCCGATCGACGAAGAAACGTACAAACAGATCATGTCCGGCGCATTCATGAACCCCGATTTCTGATTTGCTTTTCGGGCTGTCTGCACGCATTGCAGGCAGCCCGATTTTTTGTTTGCAATTTAACCCCTTTGGTTGTATAATGGTGTTTCCAGGCATCTTAAAGGAGGTGTTTTTGCATATGTCCCTTTTCGCACATCCGGCCTACAATGAAGAAAAAGCGCATCTTGAAAAAACGCTGAGCATCGTTTCAAAGGAACAGGCGCTTTCTCAGGACGAACTTTTACACGCGCAGGCGGAACTGTCTCACGCGCGCGCCTATGACCCGGACAAGCTGCCCGTTCGCGAAATGCTGTATGCAAAAGCGCTTTCGCAGGTAAAAACGCTGAAATTGTCCGCCGAAAAGCCTTATTTTACGAGAATTGACTTTCGCGAAAACGGACGCAACACAGAAGAAACCTTCTACATTGGAAAATACGGCGTAACGGAAACAAAATCGCTCAAAAATATCGTCGTGGACTGGCGCGCACCGCTTGCAAACCTTTATTATTCCGGTCAGCTCGGACGCGTCAACTATACTGCGCCTGACGGAAAAGTGGAAGGCGAGCTTTCGCTCAAGCGTCAGTTTGACATTTCCGGCGGCGTTTTGAATTCCATATTCGACACCGATATCGTATCTCAGGATCAATATCTCGCCTCTGCGCTCAACGCCATGACAGGCGATCGCTTAAAGGAGATCGTCACCACCATCCAGGCCGAGCAGAACTATGTCATCCGCCACCCGCTCAAAAGAAGTTTGGTCGTGGCCGGCGCGGCAGGCTCCGGAAAAACCACCATTGCGCTTCACAGAATCGCCTATCTATTATATGCCTTTTCCCACCAGCTGCGTCCGGAAAACATGCTGATACTGGCGCCCAACCCCTTGTTTTTAAACTACATTGCAGGCGTTCTGCCCGACCTCGGCGTAGAAAACGTAAAGCAGACCACATTCATCCGTTTGATCGCAGACTGGCTTGGTGATATATTTCCGAAAATCGACACACAGGACAGAACCGAACGCGTTTTAAACGCGCCTGAAGCGGAACTGAGCCGGATCACAATGCAGGCGCAGTTCAAGGGTTCCCTGCGCATGATGGCGCTTCTGGACGCGTTTTTGGATACTTACGAAGCCTCCTTTGCGCCCGAGGACGGTATTTTCTTTGGTCCTGTCGAACTTTATTCAAAAGAGGAAATGGATCATTTCCTGCTTGTGGACGAAAAGCCGTTTCCCATGCAAAGGCGCGTTCAGGAGTTCAAAAAACAGCTTGCAAAGCGCGCAAACGCAGCCGGAAAACAGCTTACTCAGTTCTATACGCGTGAAAGCGACAGAAGAAGCGCGCTTCTTCGCGAGAGCGAAAAGGATCCGGAGGCGCTCAAAACCAAGCTGCGCAGGCTCTATGAAACGCGGGATGCGCGCATAAAACAGGCGCAGGAAGCAGTCAAACCGTTTGTAAAAGACATTCTTTCAAATCTTCCGACCCTCAACCCCATTGATCTATATCGCCTTTTCTGGGAAGGCATCCTTCAGTCGGCAGCAGGCGAAGCCGAACGGATGACCGCAGAAAGTACGCTTGATCTCATTGCCCGGAAAAAGCCGCTTTCGCCTGAAGACGTCGCGCCCATCGCCTATATTGCAATGCGCGTAACCGAAAGAAAGAAATTCGATATTCGGCATATCGTGATCGATGAAGCGCAGGATTTCTCGCCCTTTGAAATCGCGCTTCTGAACCGCATGATGCCCGCCGCTACCTTTACCATCGTCGGCGACCTTATGCAGGGCATTCATGCGTGGCGCGCGCTGACCGATTGGGGAGCTCTGACGGACAGCCTCTTTTCGGGCGCAGCATCCTTTCACAGTCTCACAACCAGCTACCGAAACACAATCGAAATCATGACATCTGCGCTCACGGTCGCAAAACGCCGTCCTACGCCCAATCAGACACAGGTCAAACCGGTTGAACGTCACGGCGACGCGCCCGTATTTGAGGCATATAAAGCGCAGGATGAGGGCATCCGGCGCATAGAGCAGATTGTCCGCGAATGGAAAAACACGGGCCTTACAACCATCGCTGTCATCGAACGCACGGAAAAAGACGCAAAGAAGCTTTCCTCCCTCCTTGCGCCCGATTTAAAGGCAACATATTTGAATGTCGATGATTCCGCCTATTCCGGCGGCGTCTCTGTCGTTCCCGCATCGTCTGCAAAGGGTCTGGAATTTGACGGCGTCATCATCGCAAACGCGGATGAAAGCACGTATGCCGACCGCGATCTTGACGCGCGCCTTTTATACGTGTGCATGACTCGTCCGCTTCATAAGCTGCATGTGCTTTATAAAAACAGGCTTACGCCGCTTTTAAGGGCGGAATAATCGCCTTCATCCGCCTGTTTAGAGACGTCAGGACGCAAAAACCCATCTTATACGAAAATCATCCGAAAATCGTATAAGATGGGTTTTTGGTTTTCTGGATATTCGCCTTTAGTTTCTGAGACTGTGAAGCGGCGCGGGGATTCTCCCGCCCCTTTTAACAAAATCGCCCGATGCAAACGGATGGACGGGGATAATCGGCGCATGACCCAACAGTCCGCCGAATTCCACCGTGTCTCCCACGCCCTTTCCGGGCACGGGAATTACGCGCACGGCAACGGTTTTATTATTTACCATGCCAATGGCCGATTCATCCGCAATGATTGCTGAAATGGTTTCCGCTGTGGTATCGCCCGGAATTGCAATCATGTCAAGGCCGACAGAGCAGACGCACGTCATCGCTTCCAGCTTATCCAGCGTCAGCGCCCCCTTTTCCGCCGCATGAATCATGCCAATGTCTTCGCTCACCGGGATAAACGCGCCAGACAGGCCGCCTACGTGCGAAGAAGCCATCACGCCGCCCTTTTTGACCGCGTCGTTGAGAAGGGCAAGCGCTGCGGTCGTTCCATGCGTTCCGCAGGCTTCAAGACCCATTTCCTCCAATATCGCCGCAACGGAATCGCCGACGGCTGGCGTGGGCGCAAGCGAAAGATCGACAATGCCGAAAGGCGCGTTCAGGCGCTTTGACGCTTCCCTTGCAACCAATTGTCCCACTCTGGTTATACGAAACGCCGTGCGCTTGATGGTTTCCGCTACCTCGTCAAAGGGCTTTCCTTTTACGCTTTCGAGCGCAGTTTTGACAACGCCGGGGCCTGAAACGCCAACGCTGACCGCCGAATCTCCTTCGCCCGGTCCGTGGAACGCGCCTGCCATAAAGGGGTTGTCCTCAACGGCGTTTGTGAACACAACAAGCTTCGCACAGGCAAGGCCGCCCTGATCTTTGGTTCTTTCCGCCGCCTCTTTAACGATTTGGCCCATCAAAAGTACCGCGTCCATGTCGATACCCGCGCGGGTCGAACCGACGTTTACGCTCGAGCACAGAAAATCCGTCGTGGAAAGCGCTTCAGGAATGGATTCCATCAGGCGCTTGTCCGCCTGCGTCATTCCCTTTTGCACAAGCGCGGAATAGCCGCCGATAAAGTTAACGCCGGTTTCCTTCGCAGCTCTGTCAAGCGCGCGCGCAAGCGGGACAGGATCTTTGACTCCGCCTGTGATCAGCGCGGCAGGGGTTACGGAAATGCGCTTGTTGACAATCGGAACGCCGAATTCTCGTTCGATGTCCTCGCCCACCTTCACAAGGTTGCCGGCGGTTTTTGTGATATGATCGTACACTTTGTCGCATAATCGTTTTTCGTCATCCGACACGCAGCCGAAAAGCGAAATGCCCATCGTGATGGTTCGCACGTCCAGCTTTTGCTTGTCGATCATTTTAAGGGTGGATAGAATTTCGGAAGTCGTTACCATATTACGCTCCCCCTCACACCTGATGCATCGCTTCAAAAAT
>JAZSFI010000513.1:0-2047 GCA_045532135.1 Clostridia bacterium
AGTCCCTTTTCAAACCGGTCGAGCATGTAATCATAGGTCGGAAGATCGGGGCGGACGTAGGAAGCAAACTTTTTGAGCGAGGCGACCAGCTTGTCAATATAGGGCGCGAAGGAGGCGAAATCGTTGTTCACCTTTGCGTTGTGCCAGACATCCTGCGCCTCGTTGGTCAGAAGCTGGAAGGCGAGGTATTCGTCCATGGGGATTTTCGAAATTTCCTCCATCTCGCGCATGCGAAGCGTCACGATGCGTTTCGTTTTCTCATCCAGCGTGTCCTTGATTTTGTTTAATTCCCTTAAAAGAGCCATTGTCTCTTCGCTGGTGTTCAGTTTGTAATATTCTTCGCCTAAGATTTCAAGCGTCATGCCGCGGTTTTTGCCTGTGCCCTTGGGCGCGGTGGTTTCGCCGTCGTAATTGAGGATGCCCATCGCATGTCCGTAGGCAGCCAGCTTTCTTTCAAGAGCATACAATTTTTCGATGTTCGTCATTTATTTTTCCTCCAGTCCTTCATAAATCAGATCGCGGATGGTTGGGTGAATCGTGAAATAGCCGTAGCCGCAGCCGAGCACCTGCTGGGCATAGTAGCAGCTTAGGTGGTTTTTGGGGTCGATCATGGTGTATGCGCACGCCGCGCCGTCCCAGCCGAATTCTCCAATGGGGCTTTTGGAATGCGTATCGTCAATCAGCGTTCTTACGCCCAGACCATAGCCGTACCCGATGCGGTTAAAGGTCAGCCACGTTTTGTAGGCGTTATCCGTCTGCTGGTTGGTGCGCATAAGATCAATGGTTTCTTCCTTTAGTATGCGCTCGCCCGTCTTGCCCACGCCGCCGCAGGCCAATGCGTCCGAAAGCAGGATGTAGGTTTCCACGCTCGTGAGAAGTCCTGCGCCGCCGCTTTCATAGTTCGCTGTCAGCTGATAGCGGTTTTTGTCGCCTCTTTCGGAAAGGCGGCTTGTGTGCGTGGCTTCGTCGTATTCATACTGCGTGGCGAAGCGCGCTTTTTTGTCTTCCGTCAGCGTAAAGCCAATGTCCGTCATTTGGAGCTTGTCCCAAATATTCTTTTTCAGATACTCCGAAAATTTCATGCCGGAAACAACTTCAATAATCGCCGCCAGAACGTCGTGGCAAAGGGAATACTGATAATTTGTGCCGGGATCAAAGGACAAGGGCTCTTCCGCCATGGCGTTTACGAGCGTGAGCGTATCCGCCTTGTTCCCGGAATAAAATTTCGCTTTCATAATGGACGGCGATTCGATGTCGTAATTGAGGCCGCCCTGCATTGCGAAAAGGTGCCGGACCGTCATCGTCTTCCAGTTTGCGCGGACGCGGCCGTTTTCAATGACCGAAAGCGTGTTGTATGCGGGAAGATATTTTCCGACCGGATCGTCAAGGCCGATAAGACCCTTTTCAACCAGTTGTAAAGCGGCCGTACAGGTGTGAATCTTGGTTGCGGAATAAATCCAGTAAAGCTCGTTTCCGTCCATGGGAATGTTCTTTTCGCGGTCCCGAAGCCCTGTGAAATGCCGATAAATACATTCGTGATCTTTGAACACAATAAGGTCGCTTCCGGGAATGCCTTCGTTTTTCAGGCTGTCGATATATGCCGTAAGCTTTTCGAAATTCATTTGCGCTTCTCCTTTTGGAAGGTTTTTCTACATTATATATGCATTTCTGTGATTATGCAAGCGTTCCTGTTAAGAAATGAATTTATTTAAAAAAGTGCTTGACAAATGATTGGACACGTGGTATTATAGTCAAGCTGTCAGCGAGACAGCAACGATCCTTGAAAACGATACAGAGAACGAACAAGAAGCGAAACAGTCGATTCGAGAAAAAATTGAGCGAAAAACGCTTGTGAGGTTGAATGTGTTGGCGCACATGAGACTTGACAAGAGAATGGATTAAACATAAGAGTTTGATCCTGGCTCAGGACGAACGCTGGCGGCGTGCTTAACACATGCAAGTCGAACGAGGATGAAGACTTCGGTTTTCATTCGAGTGGCGGACGGGTGAGTAACGCGTGAGCAATCTGTCCTACAGAGGGGGATAA
>JAZSFI010000120.1:0-1687 GCA_045532135.1 Clostridia bacterium
GTCTTCCATGCCTTCGAATTCAACGCTCAGCCAGCCGTCGTAGCCGTGAGATTTGAAGATTTCGAGGCACTGAGGTACGTCTACAACGCCGTGGCCGATGATTGCGCCGCGAAGCGAATTGCCGTCGGCCGTCGGGAACCAGCGCTGGGGCGGAATATATTCGCCCTTCTTCTTATAGTGGAAGTCCTTTGCGTGCACATGCACGGCGTAAGGAGCGGCAACCTTGACAGCGTCGGTTGATTTTTCATCGGCGCACATGAAATTGCCCATATCGACCAGCCAGCCGAAGTTTTTATGGTTGACCGCTTCCATCAGGCGCTTTACGCGGGAAGAGTGCTGGAAGTAATAGCCGTGGTTTTCGATCATGGTGGAAATTCCCATGGTTTCGGCGTATTCGGTTACGCGGCGATAGCCCTCTGCTACGATGGGCAGCGCATCATCGATGGCTACGAGTTTTCCGTCCTTGTCATAGCCGGACGTAGAGTCGTGGCGCATGCGCGTTACGCCGAAGGTTGCTGCGATGTCCAGTTCGCGCTTTAAGGTGTCCACCTGCTCGTTCATGTCGTTTTTGAGGAAGTCCGAGCCGGTCAGGTAGGCGATGATCGGCAGTCCCACGTCTTCAGACTGCTTTTTCATTTCCTTTGCGCTTTGAAGCATTTTCTCATACGGGTCGCCCCAGCTGACGATTTCGATGCCATCATAGCCCATTTCCTTGGCTTTCGGGATGATGTCCATGATCGTCATGCGTCCGTCGCGGATTGCCTGATAATAGCAATAAAGACTTACGGCAATGTTCATTTTTTCACGTCCTTTCGGGGAGAAATCCAACTTGTTCGGCTTCGCTTACATATTCTTTCAGGCTGTGGTTTCATATGTAAACACCTTCCTTATATCACAGTGAAAATGATTCGTCAAGGTGTTTTTTCGAATTTTTTTGTCTTTTTTGACGCGCAAAAATTGCGCAAGCTTCCGAAAAGTAAATTGTATGTTAAATTTTATTTTTGGTATAAAATTTACTTGCGCAAACGATTGCAATATTGTATATTTGTATCAAAGTAAGGTAAATTGTCTGGTTTGTCGAATGCAGTCTGAGGAGTGAAAACATGGGCGCTGTGAAGCTGAAGGATATTGCGGATCAGTTGGGTCTGTCCGTGACTACAGTTTCGCGCGCGCTCAGCGGAAACGGGAGAGTCAAGAAGGAAACGTGCGATAAAGTCATGCAGCTTGCGCACGAATCCAACTATATGGTAAACTCGCTGGCGCGTTCTTTGCGCCTGTCCGACACCCGCTCCATCGGTATTGTCGTTCCCGACATTTCCAACAACTTTTTTTCAAATGTTATCAAAGGCGCGCAGGAGGTTTGCCACGATAAAGGCTACATGCTTATGGTGTGCAACTCTGATGAAAACGCGCATTACGAGGAAGAAGCTTTAAAGACTCTTTTGGAAAAACAGGTTTCCGGGCTGATTGTTGCAAGCGTCGGAAGCTGTCCTACAATCTTTTCAAGGTATTCCCAGGGAAATCTTCCCGTTGTGTATATTGACAACGTTCCCGAAGGCGCGGAGAACTACGATCTGGTTTCCATCGACAATTTTGTTGCTGCGCAGGGATTTACGCGCGCTGTGATTCAGCGCGGATACCGCGAAATCGGCATGATTGCCGGCCCCAGAAAGCAGTCCTCGGGTCT
>JAZSFI010000434.1:0-4890 GCA_045532135.1 Clostridia bacterium
TGTCCCTCATCAAAAAGCTCAACCGCGAGCTCGGCATCACCACCATCGTCATCACCCACGAGATGGCAGTCGTCAAGCAGATCTGCGATTCCGTCGCCGTAATGGAAGACGGACGCGTGGTTGAAGAGGGCGACATCTACACCGTGTTCTCCAAACCCCGAATGCCCATCACCCGCCGCTTTATCGGAACGACCGACGGCGTGGAACGCGCAAAGAGCAACATCGAAGAGATGGTCCGCACGCTCAGCCTCCATGCCGGCGACAAAGTGGTTCAGCTTTCCTTCCACGGCGATTCCTCGGGTCAGGCGCTGGTTTCGACGCTCTCCCGCACGTGCTGTCTTGATATTTCAATTCTCTACGGAAACATCGAAATGCTGGACGGCAAGGCGCTCGGCAAGCTCGTATGCGTGTTCAGGGGCGAACAGGAAAATATCGAAAAAGCGCTTTCCATGATCGACGGCGAAAGCGTCCGCGCGGAGGTGTTGTATCATGAATAATCCGTCAAAGCGTTCCTGGGGCTACATTGCCGCCACCTGTTTTGTGGTGATTGCTCTGGTTTTTCTGTACTTTTACTTCCTGAGGGGCATTTTTTCAGCAACCATCGGCGCCAATGATTTTGATGCGTTTCTTAAAAACCTCATGCCGAACGTCATAAAGACCAAAAAGGAACTTTTCAAGTGCTTAAAGCAGACGCTTGAAATGGTGGGCTATTCCTCCCTGTTCAGCGCGGGGTTCGGCATTCTCTTTGGCGTAACGCTCGTGGTTTCGCAAAAGGGCGGCATCATGGAGTGCCCGCCGATCTATCAGCTTCTGGATAAGCTCATCAACTTCTTCCGCTCCATTCCCTTTATCATTCTCGTTGCCCTTCTGATTCCCACCACCCGTAAAATCGTCGGAACCTCAATCGGCGTCAAAGGCGCGGTTTTCCCCCTGATCGTTGCGACCGTTCCCTTCTTCTCCCGCCAGATTCACGCGGCGCTCATGGAAGTGGACGGAGGTATGGTGGAGGCGGCGCGTTCAATGGGACTTTCGCCCGTTTCGATTATCTTCCGCGTGTATCTCAGGGAAGGCCTTCCCGGAATGATCCGCGGCGCGACCATCACGATTGTAAACATCATTGCTTTAACCGCCATGGCGGGCACCGTCGGCGGCGGCGGACTTGGCGATTATGCCATCCGCTACGGCTACCAGCGCGTTATGACGGACGTTACCGTCGTCACCATCGCAATCATCCTTTTGATGGTCACGATCATCCAGACCATCGGAACCGTTCTTGAGCACAAGCTTTCCCACTGAAACTCTCTTCCTTGTTAGGAAGTTGATTTTGAAATTTTTTTAGGAGGAAACCATACTATGAAGAAGATTCTTGCTCTCCTGGTTGCATTGGTACTTTCCCTCTCCGTTGTCTCCTTCGCTGAAACCTACGTCAAGGTCGGCGTTGTAGGCTCCACCAACGAACAGTGGACCGAAGTTCTCAAGCCCATGCTTGAGGAAGAAGGCATCATCCTTGATATCATTCCTTTCATGGATTATATCGCGCCCAACATGGCGCTCGCTTCCGGCGAAATCGACATGAACGCCTTCCAGCACTACAATTTCATGAACAACTGGAACGATGAAAACGCTGAAGCCTACGGAAACAAGCTGGCCGCCATCGGCGAAACCCTGATCGCGCCCCTTTCCCTTTATTCCGACAAGTATGACTCCGTTGAGGAGATTAAAGCCGGCGACACCATCCTCGTTATGAACGACGTTGTAAACGAAGCCCGCGCGCTTCAGATGCTGGCTTCTCTCGGCCTTATCACGCTGGCCGACGATCTCACCAGCTATGCCACCATCCTCGACATCATCGACAATCCCCTCGAGCTCAACATCATCGAACTCGACGCTTCCATCATCGGCTCCCAGATGTCCGACCCCTCCGTCGCCGCCGGCTTTATGAACGGCCAGTATGCGACTCAGGCCGGCTATGCCCATGAGGAAGCCATCGCTGTTGAGGCCTTTGATCCCGAGAATCCCGACCAGCACGGCATCGTAAATATCATCGCCGTTTGCGAAAAGGATCTGGAGAACCCCGTTTACCTGCGCATCGCCGAAGCCTATCAGTGCGATGAAGTTGCCGAAGTATTTGTAACGCTCTACGCCGGCTCCTTCGTTCCTGCATGGAACACCGCTGAAGAAGCAGTTGAAGAAACTGCAGAAGAATGACCCGGAAACAGTCCAGTGTAACCCCGCCGTACGGCGTGCTTTTTTGATTGCTATTTACCGATTGAAATGTTATAATGATAACAACTTTACAATGAGCAGGTGAAAAAAGCGCATGACAATGCCATCAGAGACAAATGCTTTATGCAGATGACCATGAAGAAACGCGAATTTAGCCAATACCAGTGCATCGACTGCATTTTGACAAACGACGATCTTTCCATTCAGAGCGCAACCAATCTAAAATATCGGAGGACGGCAGCATGGAAGAAAGACTTTTGAAGCTCATTGAACTTGGAAATATGGCTCACCGGATACTCCCGATCGATGAAACGGAAACCACCGACTACAAGCTTGGCAAAAAAGAGGTGCTTGAGCGCCGCCTGATTGACGACGGACGCACGCTTACGCATTGGAAACCGCTTACGCCGTATGCGAATTTGTCGCTTTCAAAAGCGCCGCATGAGAATGCGGAAGAAACCGTGTGTCTCACGGCGAAATCAAACCTCGATCATTGGCTGCCGGGGCGCGGTCTGGGCAGGATTTATTCCGAGCCCGCCGCCATGCGCGTTTTGGATCACGAGGATCTGACCGGCTGGAACCGCATTTCCGTAAAGATTTTCCCGCATGTTCCGGGCATGAAATCGCTGTGCGTGCGCGTTCAGTTATACAACGAGGGCGATCATCCCGTTCCCGACAAATACCTGCGCGAGGGCGCGCACAATGTAAACCTGAAAGCGGACGAGTGGAACCTGGTCACCTGTGAAATTCCGAATCTGCACAGAAACGACGTCGTCGGCATCGCCATCGAATACGACATGTGCGGCCACGAACCGGACACGGACGATACCAATCAGTATTTCATCAAGGATCTTGAAATTCAGAAGGTCGAAGCCCAGCAGGAAACCGGCTGGATTCCGATGGACGGCGTAATTGCATTTTCCGGAAGCGGATATCTTCCGCTGAGTGAAAAGGCGGCCGTAGCAAACATGAATCTGAAGGCGGATTGCTTTCGCATCATTGAAACCGGATCCGGGCGCGAAGTATATAGAGGCGATATCAAATCCGTAAACGGTCTTAAAGTCATGGACTTTACCGCCCTTACGCAGGAGGGCCGCTATATCCTTATCGCCGGTGACCTTTCCACGCGCGCATTCGATATTTCTTCGCGGGCATTTGAAGCCTCCGCGTGGAAAACGCTTAATTTCTATCTTTCGCAAAGATGCGGATTTGAAGTTTGGGGAAAGCACCGCGCGTGTCATGCGGATCTTCTTTTGAAGCATCCCGACGGACGCGCCATTGTCGCCAACGGCGGCTGGCACGATGCGGCGGATCTTGCGCAGGGTATGAACAACACCGCAGACGGCACAATCGGTCTTTTACGGCTTGCAGAACGCTTAAAGGGATCTGCAGGCGCGCGCGCAAAGCTCTGTGAGCGCGTGCTGGAAGAAGCAAAGTGGGGTCTGGATTACGTTCTCAAGGTGCGCTTTGGCGACGGTTACCGCGCCTCCTATTCTTCCACATCCATCTGGACCGACGGCATCATCGGAACGAACGACGACATCGTTTCCCATCCTACCACAAACCCGTTTACAAATTTCGTTTCCGCCTGCGCGGAGGCGCTGGGCGCATATGTGTTTAAAGACATCGACCCCGTTTTCAGCCGCTACGCGCTCAAAATTGCAAAGGAAGATATCCGCTTTGCCGAGGAAGCGTGGGTGAGACAGGACGCGGAAATTTCCTTTAACGATGCGGGCATGCAGGAAGTAAAGCTTTTCGCCGCAGCCGTCAGCGCCGCTTCGGAGCTCATCCGCGCCGGCGCGGCAGAATTTGAAAAGGAAGCGGCTGAATACGCGCGCGGCCTGATCGAATGCCAGCAGCGTCAGCTGCCCGACTGGGATATCCCGATTCGCGGCTTCTTCTGGCAGGACCGCGCGCACACCGTCATCTGGCATCACGCGCATCATTCCTTTGAGCAGTATCTGACGATGGGCCTTTCCTCGCTTTTAAAGCTCCTGCCCGATCACGAGGATGCAGGTCTCTGGAAGGAATCGCTTTTACTGTACGCCGAATATTCGAAGAAAATCATTGGGTACACTTCGCCCTGGAATATGCTGCCCGAAGGCATCTATCACGAGGACGAGGCGATCCGATACCCTGAAATCACGCTTGGAAACATCATCTATGGTGATGATGAGAACCTCAAAGCGTTCAAAAAACAGGTGCATAACGGAATTGCGCTTGGAAAAGGCTATTATCTCAGGCGTTTCCCGGTCTGGTTCTCCTTCCGCGGAAACGAAAACGTGCTGCTTTCGCAGGCGCTGGCCGCAGCGGCTGCTCAAGAAGCTGTGGACGATAAGGACGCGCATGAAATTCTCATAAAGCAGCTTGAATGGACGGTGGGCAAAAATCCGTTCAACCAGTCGCTCATTTACGGCGAAGGCTACAACTGGACGGATGAATATGCCGTGCAGCCCGGTCAGACCGTCGGCCAGATGCCCGTCGGCATCCAGTCGCTGTTTGACGCAGACGAACCCTATTGGCCGCAGGTCTGCACCGCGACCTATAAGGAGGTTTGGATCGCGCCGGCAAACAAGTGGGTCTGGGCGCTGTCGTACGTGTTGTAAACGCCCTGTAAAAACATAACCTCCGTGGTATAAAAACCTACGCCGTCCGATTGAGACG
>JAZSFI010000176.1:0-3892 GCA_045532135.1 Clostridia bacterium
CTGCATTGATATAACGTGTCCGCATCCTCCCGCTAAAAATCTCTCCATGTGCGGCATGGTTATTCGGCTATATCGAGCCACATTGCGGGTCGAACAAAATAAAAGCGATTGTCTACGGAAGCTCCATGAAGCAGAATTTCGCCGTCGTCTGAAATAACTACAGCGGATGAATGGTTTCTGAAAGGCGATCCGCTCGTGCGCAGCCACCACGAGTCATAATCCGGTCTGTATCCGGCAATTGAGCCCGATGTATAAAACGCATACGGCGTTGTTTTGCATCTGGGGTCCGCATCTCCATCAAAATACTTTTTCACTTCATTTATGCTCAAAAGAAAGAGTTTATCCTGCGTATCATTTCCCTCATATGCGTCATATTCGGGATTCTTTTCCGCAGTAACGGTTGTGCTTAATATGATCGCCTGTTCTTCAGGGGTAAACGCTTCATTCATAAATTCGCCGTTGAGCCAGCTGCGAAGGGTGCAGTTTTCCCACGTAATCGCGTATCCCCAATCGGAATGGAAGCTTTTCGCTGCCAGCAGATATTTGCTGATGACCAAAATGCGTTCGTTTTCTTTGGCGAGAATCAGCCATTCGATCGCTTCTTTTCCGTTTTCCGTTTCGTTATCCTGCTCACAGACGCCCATCGTCACATAATCCCCGACGCCGGCAATCTGATACGGCGTTTTCGGGTGCTCTTTTAAAATGGACGCCGCATTCAAAAGGCTGTCTCTGTATTCGCCCAGTCCGACAAAAATTTTGTATGCTTCGCCGTAATTGCCTTCGTTTCTCATTTGAAGAGCCGTTTCATACTTATCATCCAAAATAGCGGTCGCTTGATTTTTAAGCTTTGCGAAGCGGTCGGCGCAGTCAAGATAATCGCCCATCTCAGCGTATTTTTCCGCTACCGCCATGATCACTGACGTATCCTGCGTCTGCTTGAGCGCTTCTTCATCCTTGCGAACGCCCAAATAAGCAATCCGTTTTCTCGCATCCTTATAGTCCCTGCACTTTCCGAAAGCCGAAATCGCTTCATCCAGACGTTTCTCGTCAAGATATTTTTCAGCGATGGCATAGTAGTTTTCCGCCACAAGATGATTTCCGAATTTTCCGAAAGCCGCAAGCGTCTGTTCGGCCTCGGCATACCTGCCTTCTTCGACAAGCGCAGCCACTTTTTTATACTTTTCCGAAACAATTTCTTCCGCTTTTGCAATCAGATTTGCCTGCCGCTTACGGCAATCGGCAAAATCTCCCATACCCTGATATCGGTTCGCCGCAGAAAGCACGGTATCCTGATCGGCAGAAGAAGCAACCGACGCTTCATATTCGCGGATTTCATAGTAGGTCACGTATTTTGCGCTGTCCTTAAAATCGGTCAGATCCCGAAATGCGGTCTCTGCTTCCAAATAGCGTCCGCTTTCAACGAGCGCAATTGCGTTTTTGTATTGGGCGTCCTTGGCTTTTTCGATCCGACCGTCAATGGCCGTTATGCGCTGCGCACTGTCCAGAAATACGGGAATCGTCTTATGCAGCGCCTGCGCCTCCGCCAGCATCTTCCAGTTGTCCTCTTTCGCGCTTTTTTCCATGGACAGCGCCTGATAATAGATGATGCGGTAGGCGCTGTCCTTGAAATCGCCAAGCATTGCAAACGCCGCAAGGCCAGCGTCGTACTGCCCCTCTTCGCAAAGCGCGCATGCCTTGGAATACATGGTCAGCGTAGACGCATCCTCATAGCTGCCGATACTTTCAAATTTCTCTGCCGCCTCAGCAAATTTGCCTTTTGACAAAAGTTCCTGCGCGCGCTTATAGGTCGTCTCCGGTCCGCCGCAGCCCACAAGCATAACAGTCAGCGTGCAGATTATCATCCAAAGCGCAGTTTTTTTCAACTTGTTCCTCATGTCAAAGCCTCCGTCATTCAATACGTGCATTATAGCATTATCGCCCGCGCTCAACAAGATTTCATTCATAAGTTTTTCCTTGTTTTCTGAATCCGCGTGCAGGAAATGTGCCTTTGAAGAACGAACATACTTAATAGAAAAACAGCGATTTTTATGAGGCGATTGAATGAAAAAACTTCTGATAACCGGCTTTGACCCCTTTGGCGGCGAGACGATCAATCCTTCCTGGGAAGCAGTCAAACGTCTTGAGGACAAAATAAGCGGAATTGAAATCACGAAAATGCAGATTCCGACGGTCTACGGGAAGGCATTTGAATGCATTCTCAGGGAAGCCGAGCGCATTTTACCGGACTTCATTCTTTCAGTCGGTCAGGCCGGAGGCCGAAAGGGCGTTACGCCGGAAGTTGTCGGCATTAATCTTAGAGAAGCGTCCATTTCGGATAACGAAGGCAATCTGATTAAGAACGAGCCCGTCATAGAGGGCGCGCCGGCGGCGTATTTTTCCACCGTGCCCGTTCGGAAAATGGTTTCGTCCATGAAGGAAGCCGGCGTTCCCGCGTTTCTTTCCTATTCCGCAGGCGCGTTTGTGTGCAACGACACGTTGTTTTCGCTTCTTCATCATTTTCACGGAACAAATACGCGCACAGGCTTTATTCACGTGCCCTACCTCCCCGAGCAGGCAAAGGAAAACGCTCCCTCCCTTGCGCTTGACGAAATTGTTCTCGCGCTGACAAAATGCGTGGAAGCGCTTTTATAAACAAAGCAAACAGTCGTCATCCGGTAAATCTCCGGTTGGCGGCTGTTTATGTATGTTTATTCCATCTGCATTATAAAAATTCAGGCATTTCAAAGACAACGCCGTTTTGCATGGCCGTTTCAATCATTTCCTTATAGTACTTTGGCCACACAGCGTCCGTCTCGTCATGGGCGTGCATAAGGATGATATGGCATTTGTTTTCGCCGTAAAGCGCGGTGAAATTTTCGCTGTCTGGTCTTTTCATCTTTTCAAGAACGCTTTCGCGCGTAAATCCGTCGTTCCACGGCAGCCTGTATTCTTCAAAATCGTACGTCCAGAAGGTGTCGATGTCGTTTTTTGCCCGGCTTTCGCGCCACCACGGATAGGGAATAAAGCCATCGTCCAATTTATGAAAGCCGTTTTCCTTCAGATATTTTTGAACCGCGTCCCGGTTTTCGCCGCCCTTGTCCCCGTACGGAAAGCGAAACGGGCGATATCTGCGCGTAACGCCGCTGTCCAAATACAATTGATCCAGCGCTTTTTCGCATTTTTCGATCTCTTTTATACCCTCATCCAGCGAGATGGCCGAAAACGCCGGATGGCTGTATGTATGATTGCCAACAATCATGCCCTTTTGAACAGCATACATTGCCTCGCCGTAATACTTTTCTACATTTTCGCCCCGCGCGAACATCACGGCAGTGATTCCCTTTTCACAAAGAAAATCCACGATCTGAGGCGTGTTTTTGGAAGAAATATCGTCGATCGTCAGAATCGCACGGATCATTTTTAGCTCCTCCGATTATAAAGTATTTAAAATTATATCATCAAAACGATGAGAAAACAAGCAGGACGCTTGAAAACTGCGTTTTTATGTGTTACGCTTACCGCAAAGGAGACGATGACCATGACCGAAGATTTATATGCGCTTTTCAGGCGCAATTTTCCTTTTACAAGGCGAGAAGAAGAAACCGCAAAAAGCATTCTTTCCAATCCCGAAAACCGCATATTTATTCGCGAAAATGAGAATGGAACGCCTGTCGGAGCAGTCGTTGTTCACAAAAACAACATTCTGCTTTTCGCAGTAGACGAGGCGCTTAGAAACCGCGGCATCGGTTCAAAACTGCTTGAGAAGGCGGAAAATTTCGTCAAAAGCGAGGGCTACACCGAAATCACCATCGGCGCAGGCGACGATTATCTTTGCCCGGGCGTGCCGGTAAAGGAGATGCCGTTTGAGGAGGAAATTTCAAATCTTGCGCTC
>JAZSFI010000306.1:0-2919 GCA_045532135.1 Clostridia bacterium
TGGTATATTTGAAAATCGCCGTGCGGCAAGCGCCGGCGAATCAGGAATACAAACGCCTTTTGGAAGAAACGGAGTCGCATCTGAATAAAAAACGATTGGGCGGCGTCTTTAAAAAACTCCGCGATATCCATCTTCCCGGAAGATTCAAAACGTCCGCCGCGGAAAAAAACCATCATTCGGAGGATGCATGAACAAATTTATTTGTGAAATCAGCCAGACTCACCCTCATTCCATCGCCTTTGCCAAGGCAAACATGCCCAAAGAGGAAGAGGTTTTTATGCTCGCTTCCATCTTTAAGGTTTTGAGCGATCCTACGCGCGTAAAGCTTCTTCTTGCCATGAAGGATCAGGAAATGTGCGTTTGCGATCTGGCCGCCGTTCTGAACATGACCAAATCCGCAATTTCCCATCAGCTGAAAACCATGAAGGAATCCCATGTGGTCAAAGCCCGCCGCGACGGCAAAAACATCTTCTATTCTCTTGACGATCAGCACGTAACCGACATTCTGAGTCTTGCAAAGGTTCATGTCGGCCACACAAATTCATAAAAAATACGGCGCAGAAGAAAAGTTCTCTGAGCCGTATTTTTTATGTTGACAATTGAGCACTCATTCAACTATAATATAGACAGTTGAGCAATTGTTCAACTATTATAATCAGCGGAGGCATGCTATATGAAAAAGACCCTTCTTTTAAACGGACTTTGCTGCGCGCATTGCGCCGCGAAAATTGAAAAAGCTGTCGGAAAGCTGGACGGCGTAATCAGCACAAACCTCAATTTTGTAACAACCAAGCTGTCCATTGAAGCGATGGATGACAAAATGGAAGAAATCCTTCTGGCCGCCGAAAAAATCATCAAAAAAGTTGAGCGCGACATTGAGATTAAGAGGATCTGACCATGAAAGGCAATAAAAGAAGAATCATTCAGATTGCGCTGGGCATTCTCTTTTTCATCCCTGCGCTTTTTGCCAAAAATCCTTACATATCTTTGTCTTTATACATTCTTGCCCTTCTGTCCGCAGGCGGCACGGTTTTTTTAAGCGCATTCAGAAATCTTCTTTCCGGTGAGATTTTTGATGAAAACCTGCTGATGATAATTGCCGCCGCCGGCGCATTCGCAATCGGCGAATATCCGGAAGCCGTAAGCGTTATGCTTTTGTATCAGATCGGCGAAACGTTTCAAAGCTATGCCGTCGGTCGCTCCAGAAAATCCATTCAGTCTTTGATGGACATCCGTCCGGACTATGCAAACATCGAAAAAGACGGCGAGACCATTCAGGTTGATCCGTCCTCCGTGCATCCCGGCGACATTTTCATCGTCAAAATGGGCGAAAAGATTCCGCTGGACGGTAAAATCATTTCCGGCGCGACTTCGCTTGACGTTTCCGCCCTTACGGGCGAATCCGCGCTTCGGGACGTTTGCGAGGGGGATGAAGTTTTAAGCGGCTCCATCAATTTAACCGGCCTTATTTACGTGGAAGCAGCAAAGGAATTTGAAGAATCGACAGCCAGCAAAATTCTCGAACTTGTCGAAAACGCATCGTCCAAAAAGTCAAAATCCGAGAATTTTATCACCGCCTTTGCCCGCTGGTACACGCCGACGGTCGTCATTCTGGCTGTTCTTCTGGCCGTTTTGCCCCCCATTTTCCTTCCGGGCGCAGCATTTTCCGATTGGCTCTATCGCGCGCTTACTTTCCTTGTCATCAGCTGTCCCTGCGCGCTTGTCATTTCCGTACCGCTTTCCTATTTTGCAGGGCTCGGCCGCGCTTCAAGACTCGGCATCCTCATTAAAGGAAGCAATTATCTCGATGCGCTTTCCAGAGTTGCCACGATCGTCTTTGACAAAACCGGAACGCTCACCAAAGGCGTTTTCAAAGTAACTGGAATCGATGCAAAAAATCTTTCCGAAAAAGATTTGCTCTTATACGCAGCGCACGCGGAAAACTTCTCCCGTCACCCGATCGCCGAAGCCATTCAAAAAGCAGCGGAGGGCGAAATTGACGTAAGCAGAATTTCTTCCGTATCGGAGCTTCCGGGGCTTGGCGTTTTTGCCGTTGTTGACGGACACGAGATCGCCTGCGGAAACCACCGCCTGCTTGAAGCGCAGAATCTCTCCATCCCCGAAACTGTCGGGACCGGAACAACGGTCTACGTTCTGATTGACGGAAAATATGAAGGCGCAATTACCTTGGCGGATGAAATCAAGCCCGAAGCCGAAAACGCCGTAAGATCCCTTCGAATGCTTAAAATACAACGCCTTGTTATGCTGACGGGCGATAAAAACGAAGTCGGTCAGACAGTTGCGCGCGATCTTCATCTGGATGAAGCCGTCACCGAGCTTCTTCCGGGCGACAAGGTTTCCCGGTTTGAAAGTCTCGCAGACAAAATGCCCAGGAATCAGAAAACCGCCTTTGTCGGCGACGGCATGAACGATGCGCCTGTACTTGCGCGCGCAGACATCGGAATTGCGATGGGTTCTCTCGGAAGCGACGCTGCGATTGAAGCGGCAGACGTCGTCATTATGACTGACGAGCTTACAAGAATCCCAGATGCAATTAAGCTTTCCAAAGCCACAAACCGGATTGTGAAGCAGAACATCATCTTTGCGCTTTTTGTAAAATTCCTCGTTCTCGCCCTCTCCGCAATCGGCTTTGCCTCCATGTGGGCGGCGGTTTTTGCAGACGTCGGCGTGTGCGTGATTGCCATTTTGAATGCCATGCGGCTTTTAAAGAAATAAAGACGGAATCGAGGCTAAGTATGCAAATCAGATACGCATCCATGAGCGATTTGACCGCCATTTCAGAACTTGAAAAAGCGTGCTTTCCCCCGCTTGAAGCCGCGTCGGCAGAGAGCTTTGAAAAACGGATCAGTGTGTTTCCCAACCACTTCTGGCTTTTATACGATCATCAAACGCTTATCT
>JAZSFI010000259.1:0-2072 GCA_045532135.1 Clostridia bacterium
GGCATTTTTGTATCTTTGGGGCAGAGGCAGATGTCGTAACGACCTTCGCCCGATTCGCGATTGGATGTGATATAATAACGGTTATCCAGCGTTGCGCAGAGACCGAGGACAAGTCCGTGATAGAAGTTTTCGCCAACGGTATCGTAGGTGCTTACGGATTGCATCAGAAGTGTACCGAGATGCTTTTGAAGCGCCGTGGCATTGCCCGAATAGATCGCTTCCTGGATCGAAATTGCGGTCGCTTGCGGGACGATGTTGTTCAGCTTTTGGAGAATCTCTTTGTTGTATACAAACGAGATTTCTTTATTGGGAAGGGCAACTTCGCACATGAAGTCACCGCTGAAAGCGGGATCGGATTTTATGACCTTCAGATAGCCTGCTACGAGCAGAAAACTATATACAGACGAAGGATTGCTTTTCACCTGCGGATAGATAACGCCCGTATCGATATAAGTGAGGAACGACTTACCCTGCATCAGAGCATTGAGTTTTTCATAGATGGTTTCATCTGCTTCGCTGAGGATTTCACCGATAATATCATTGCTGCCTGTGGACTGCCAATACGCACGTGCCTGACAGTCGTTGCGGAAATAATTGATAACAGACCAGGGATTGAATATCTCGGTATTGCCGAACTTGTATCCGTCATACCAAGTGCAAATCTCGTTGTATTTATCTTCTGCATGATAGTACCGTGCCATCTCTTTGACTTCTTCAGCGGTGAATCCGAAGTATTCGCTATACTTTCCGTCGAGAATGGAGTTGATGGTAAGGTTGTTGAGACCGCTGAAAATGCTTTCCTTTGCCACACGGAGAATACCCGTGAGGAATCCGTATGTCAGATGTTTGTTATCCTTGAGACCGCCGGAGAAAAGATTCCGCATAAAGCTGATAACCTCATCATAGAAGCCCTTGACGTGCCCCTGTTGAATTGGCGTATCATATTCATCAATGATGATCATGGGCGCTGTTCCATGAAGTTCATGAAGAATACGGGAAAGATCGGCTAATGCACCGGAGAGGTCAACCGCGGAGCTGTTTCCAGACACAAGATTTTCTATACGCTTTTGATCGGCGGCAGTAAGCTGATGATTATCAATCAGCTCGGTGTGACGGGACGTTTCCTTGGAGAATAATTCTTTGATCGCACGGAACGTTTCGTCCCAGGAGTTGAATTTCACGTCCTTGAAGCTCAGGAAGATTACGGGGTATTTCCCCTGATAGTCACGATACTTTGTGCCGCATGCCCAGATTTTCTTGTCCTTGAAATAGATCGAAGTGTCTTCGTCTGCTTTCTCAAAGAAGGTGCGGAACATATCCATATTTAAGGTTTTTCCGAATCGGCGCGGGCGCGTGAAAAGGGAGACCATCGGACGTTCATCAAGGAAATCCTTGATCATCATGGTCTTGTCAATATAGTAATATTCTGTAGATGCCAGGCGGTAATCGGAAATACCGATCGGGAGAGGGAGATTTGTGTCACGCGGAGCTTGAATATACGCTCCCGTTTTGATTCTGCTGTCAGCAGGTTTTTCGGTGTTTGCTGGGAGTTCCCAGGCGCGTCCGTTTTTGACGGCACCCTTGATTTTCCCTTTCTGACAAAGAGCAATGACTCGTCTTTCTGTAATACCCCAAAGTTTCGCCGCATCTTTCACACGCATCATATCTGCCATTGGATAACCTCCAACAATATTTTTTCATGATATATTATAGCACATTGTCAGAATCATGTCAACATGTTTCAGAACAATATCGAATGAAATTGATATTGTTCCGAAAACTATTCCGATAAGAAATAAGACGGTTGGGTTGGTTCTGCTCAAAGGTAAAATTAGGATGGTCAGAATATATGCATCCTAATTCGATATTTCAAGAACATATTTTTTGTGAAAATTTCATATTCCTCTTGCAAAACGTTATCAAATGTGATAACATATAAACAAAAGGTAGGGATGAAGTACAATCTGTATGAAAACCTTTTTTCGGAGATTCTGTTGCTTGTTGCCTATACCGGAGCGGAACAGAGCAACGGCATTAGCCGTGGAGGTTTCACGACCTCGCCCGAGTTGACG
>JAZSFI010000381.1:0-3057 GCA_045532135.1 Clostridia bacterium
GGCTTCGTTCACGCCCAAATGGGTTTTGAACATGAGGTTAAACTGGCGGATGCCGGTGAAATCCTTCTTGCCGCAAACGGGGCACTTGATATCATGCTCGTTGATATAGGCTTCCAGTTCTTCGTTTTTCCAGCCGTCGCCGGTTTCGGCGCCGCCGGTGAAATCTTCAATCAGTTTATCGGCGCGGAAGCGGGCCTTGCAGGCTTTACAGTCCATCAGCGGGTCGTTAAAACCGCCCACATGGCCGGAGGCCACCCAGACTTCCCTGTTCATCAAAATGCCGCAGTCCAGACCGATGTTATATTTGCTTTCCTGGACGAACTTCTGCCACCAGGCCTTTTTGATGTTGTTTTTGAATTCTACACCAAGAGGACCAAAATCCCAGGTATTGGCCAGACCGCCGTAGATTTCGGAGCCTGCAAAAATGTATCCCTTGTTTTTACAAAGAGCAACCAGCTTATCCATCGTGAGCTCTGCCATAAAAATCATTCCTTTTATTTAAATATAGTGAGTATATCATACCAAACGCATTTTACGCCTGCAAGCACATGCCGTTAAATCTTAGGCGTTTCACAGCCGAAAAAATGCAGGCATGATTGCCAAGGATGCAAATATATGTTAAAATAAAATGAACCATCAAAAACGGAGGACGGAAAGACTTGTTCAGAAAAGTATTTTGCCTGATTCTGGCGCTCCTGCTCACCGGCGCGGCAGCGGTCGCAATTTTTACCGGCGATATTCAAAAGGCGTTTCCGGAGTTTGAAAAAGAGCTCCCCTATATCGATCAAAAAGCGGTCGATATCCACGCGTTTCCTTTTTACGGGGGCGATGAAGCAAACGGAAACTTCGGCATCTGCGACATTGTAAAAAGCTGTTTAGGCAGCATAAACGATAAAAACGCGCCTCTCCCCGACATAAACGAGCTTCTTTCAAAGCTCACTTCCCGTACGGATTTCACCGAAAGTCTGTACGCATTTTTACTCATTTCCCTTCTCACCATTCCCGTATACATGATCGTCCGGCTTCTTGTCATCAACGGTGCGTATGAGCTCGGCAAAAAGTGGTTCTTCCCGATCCGCTTTCTGTATTTCGGCGCAATCTCGCTTCTTTCTGCGTTTATCACCGTGACCGCTACATGGATTATGTACAAAACGGTGGTTTACGATATTGTGCTTTCATTTCTGACCGGACTTGTTCAGGAAGTCATCAAAAACGTGCAGGTGGCGCTTGCGACCACAAACATCATCATTATCGCAGTGATCGGCGTTTTTGTGTGCCTCCTTCTTCACAGAACGCTTTTCAGGGGGAGCGTATTTCTCTCTCTGGTCGGCGCAATTGTAAGAAGCGCGCTTTTCGTGATTCTCGTGTCCTCATTCGGCGTATTTCTGAATAACGGAAGCATCCGGATGTATCTATTCCTGCTGGCGGCGCTTTTCGTTATCGGCTTTGGAAAAGCCGTTCTTTTCCCGGACAAACACACATCCTGACAGGAGGAACGCCCATGAACGCGGTCATCGAAATCGATCTGCACGGCATGAATCTGGATGAGGCCAGAGAAACGCTGGACGAAGCGCTCAGAAGCGCTGACATGAGCGTCTACCGCGTGCGCGCCATTCACGGCTTCAACAGCGGAACCGCGATCCAGACGATGATCCGACGCGAATACGGCATGCATTTTAAGGTGATCCGCGTAGCAAAAGGCCCGTCAAACGGGCAGACGGATCTGATTTTGAGAGAATACTGATTTTTCGCCTCCGCAAAAAACAGCGGAGGCGGTGTTTTTTGCATAAAAAACGGTTTTTTACCGCCCCACACAATCCTTAAAACAACGCCTGTTGACAACAACGTCAAATCCGTTTACAATATAATGAGGTGAATTTTGCCGGAGGTGAACCAATTTATGGAAAAAATCATCATTGCCGTCGATGCAATGGGCGGCGACAACGCTCCCGGCTGTGTGATTGACGGCGTAGTGACTGCGCTTAAAGCATACGACGATATTTCCGTGCGCCTGTTCGGCGACAAAGAAAGAGTCGAGAAGGAACTGGCAGGTAAGGTCTTTGACAAGTCCCGCCTTGAGATCGTCCACTCGGAAGAAGAAATCACGATGCACGACGAGCCGATGATGGCCATTCGCAGAAAGACGAAGTCCTCCATGGTCATGGGTCTTATGGACGTGAAGGAAAAAAGAGCGCACGCGTTCGTATCCGCAGGCTCAACGGGCGCGCTGTTTTTGGGCGGAATGGCCTATGTGCGTCTGGTCAAGGGCATCGACCGTCCTGCGCTCGCGCCGGTTCTGCCCGGCCTTAAAAAGCCGTTTCTTCTGATAGACAGCGGCGCAAACGCCGACTGTCAGCCGAAATACCTGATGCAGTTTGGTCTGATGGGCTCTGTATACATGAACAAGGTCATGGGCGTTGAAAACCCCAATGTCGGTCTTGTGAACATCGGAGCCGAAGAAGAAAAGGGCAACAAGCTCCACAAGGAAGCCTATCAGCTGATGAAAAATCAGTCGGTATACAACTTTGGCGGCAACTGCGAAGCCAGAGACATCCAGGTGGGTGATTTTGACGTCGTAGCCACGGACGGCTTTACCGGAAACGTCATATTAAAGTACGCCGAAGGCCTTACAAAGGTGCTTTTCAAGCAGATCAAGTCCGGCGTCATGGAAACCATGCGTGGAAAAATGGGCGGCATCATGCTCAAGCCCGTTTTCGGAAAGATCAAAGACAAGATGAACCCCGACGAATACGGCGGAGCCCCGCTTCTGGGTCTGGACGGCGCAGTTGTGAAGGCGCACGGTTCGTCAAACGAATACGCATTCTCCCGCGCGATTCTTCAGGCCAGAACCATGGTTCTGGGCGACATCGTAGGAACCATCAGAACAGGACTTAATGATATTCAGAACAATCAGGAGGCATAATCATGAACAGAAACGAAATTTTCAATAAGGTCGCCGAACTCATCACCGCCCAGCTCCCCGTATCCCTCGACAAAGTCACCCTCGAGAGCCGTCTCGTGGAAGACCTCGGCGCCGACAGCGCCCACGTCATGATC
>JAZSFI010000183.1:0-4456 GCA_045532135.1 Clostridia bacterium
GATAAAACTAACCTACATAAGGAGAGAATGCATCCATGAATATTCGCATTGCCCTTGCGGGAAATCCGAACTGCGGAAAGACTACGCTGTTTAATGCGCTGACCGGCTCCAGCCAATATGTCGGCAACTGGCCGGGCGTAACGGTTGAAAAGAAGGAAGGCAAGCTCAAAAAGCACGATGACGTCATCGTCACCGACCTTCCGGGCATTTATTCTCTGTCTCCGTACACGCTTGAGGAAGTGGTCGCGAGAAATTATTTGATCGGCGAACGCCCGGATGTCATTTTGAACATTGTGGACGGCACGAACCTTGAAAGAAACCTGTATCTTACCACCCAGCTGACCGAGCTTGGAATTCCCGTTGTCGTTGCGGTCAACATGATGGACGTGGTCAGAAGAAACGGCGATAAGATCAATATTTCGGAGCTTTCCAAAGCTTTGGGCTGCAAGGTGATTGAGATTTCTGCGCTCCGGGGCGAGGGAACGCTTGTTGCCGCAGAGGAAGCCATCGAGGCGGCCAAAAGCGCAAAGACCGTGCCCATGCATTCCTTCTCCGGATGCGTAGAGCATGCGATTGCGCACATTGAGGAAGCGGCGGTTCATCATCTGCCGGCGGAACAGCAGAGATGGTATGCAATCAAAATATTCGAGCGCGACAAAAACGTGCTTGAACAGCTTGCCATCTCGGGCGATCAGCTTTCGCACATCGAAGCAGACATCGCCTCTGCTGAGGAAGAGATGGACGACGACGCGGAAAGCATCATTACAAACGAGCGGTATATCTACATTGCGCAGGTGATGAAAAGATGCTATAATAAAAAATCGAAGGGAAAGCTGACTCTTTCCGATAAAATTGATAAAGTCGTCACCAACCGCATTCTGGCCCTGCCGATTTTTGTTGCCGTCATGTGGCTTGTGTATTATCTTTCCATCGGTTCCATCGGCGACTGGACGGTCGGCTTTATGAATGACACGCTCTTTGGCGAGTGGATCGTTCCGGGCGTAACGGCGGCGCTTGAATCCATCGGCGTAGCCGGGTGGCTGGTAAGCCTGATTGCCGATGGCGTGATCGGCGGCGTCGGCGCGGTATTGGGTTTTGTTCCCCAGATGCTGATATTGTTCCTCCTTCTTTCCATGCTTGAGGACTGCGGCTATATGGCGCGCATCGCGTTTATCATGGACCGTGTGTTCAGAAAATTCGGTCTTTCGGGCAAATCCTTTATCCCCATGCTGGTTGCGACCGGCTGCGGCGTTCCCGGAATCATGGCTTCCCGCACGATCGAGCAGGACAGAGACAGAAAAATGACCATCATGACCACGGGCTTTATTCCCTGCGGAGCAAAAATGCCCATTGTCGGCATGATCGCGGGCGCGCTGTTCGGCGGAAGTCCCTTAATTGCCGTATCCGCTTACTTTATCGGCGTTTTGGCGGTCATTGTTTCAGGCATTCTTCTTAAAAAGACGAAGCTGTTTGCGGGCGATCCCGCGCCGTTCGTCATGGAGCTGCCTGCATACCATGCTCCGGTACCCGGAAATGTGCTCAGAGCCACTTGGGAGCGCGGCTGGAGCTTTATCAAGCGCGCCGGAACCGTCATCCTCATGGCCAGCGTGATCATCTGGATATTAAACAGCCTGTCCTTTGAAGGCGGCTTCCACTATATTACCGAGGAAAACGCGGGCGCGTCCATTCTGGAAGTGATCGGAACGTTTATCGCGGTTCTGTTTAAGCCTCTGGGCTTCGGTTCGTGGCAGGCAGCGGTTGCAACGGTGCTTGGCCTTGTCGCCAAGGAAGAGGTTGTGGGCGTATTTGGCTCGTTAAGCTCCATGGCGGATGCGGATCTGGCGTTTGAGCTTGTTGAAGCGGCGGACGCAGCGGGACTCAATGTCATCGGTCAGGAATTCTTTAACGGAAGCAGGCTTGCTGCATTCTCGTTTATGATCTTTAACCTTCTGTGCGCGCCGTGCTTTGCGGCGATGGGCGCGATCAAGCGCGAAATGAACAACGGCAAATGGACGGCCTTCGCGATCGCATATATGTGCGTGTTTGCCTATGTGATTTCACTGATCGTTTATCATATCGGCCTTCTGTTTACGGGCGTATTCACCGCGTGGACGGTTGTCGGATTTGCCCTTTTAGCGCTTCTTGCCTATCTGACGGTCAGAAAGAACCCCTATCTGTAAATTTCAAAGGAGACGTTTATGAACGCACCTACTGTTATCGTGCTTTTGATTGTGATTTCCCTGCTTGCCCTTGCGGTTTTCCATGAGGTCAAAAAAAGAAAAGCGGGGAAGGGCGGCTGCGCTTGCGGCTGCTCCGGCTGCGCCATGAGCGGCGTTTGCCACGCAAAAAAGACAGATGAAATTGCCTCAGCAGAGAGAAAAAACGCATAAGAAAAATCCACGAAAAAAGCGGAGCCTGTTTATTCAGACTCCGCTTTCTCATGCATGAAATTTTATTTTTCCGTGTGATTCACGATTCCCGAAAACAGGGGAAGATGATCCTGAGATGTGATTATAAAGGCGAAGGGGCGATCTGCGATAAAGTCCATTTCCTCCTCGGGCGGTCGCGCAGAGGTGGCAAGCGCCATGATCACGGTGTAGGCTGCGGCTTCCACGCCCTCCTCGTCGATTTTTACGCGCGCATCGTGCTGCACTTTGGAAACGGCGATTTCGGGGATGTCGGTGATGGGGGTAAAATCGGACAAATCCGGATTGAAAGCTGCATGGATCCCCAGATTCCAAAGCGCATCGACCAGATCGTTTTCACCCGTCACATCGAATTTCGGGATTGATTTATGGACAATCAGCCGTTTCTGCGTCGTCCATTCGTACGGATTGCGCGCAAGAGCAAGCGCGTCGCCGTCTTCAAAAAGGCTTTCGGGCGAAACGCCTTCGTCCGGCAGGAAAAACCACATTTTGCCGCCGTTTGTAAGGGATAACGCTACCGCGCCGAAATGATCGGACCAATAATACGTATCCGTGCTGCTTTTGCGCATAAATTCCGCCGTCGTATCGCCTGAAATGCTGTGAAAGACGCTTTCTTCCGTGGCGGATTTATTGAATTCGTTTGACCAGCCCGCTTTAAAATACAGGCTTGATGCAAGCGCGATTAATGTATCGGGATCAAAGGAGATGTTTTTTGCCTGCTCTTCAAGCAATCCCTCCGTTGCGTCCGTCAGCCATTTTTGAATCATGGCGTCATATTCCTTGCTGCCCATTTCGCCTGTATAGGAGGAGGCAAAATAGTCTTTGGAAAGGATTTCAAGCGCATCCGGCTTATAAAGGGTATCGTTTCTCAGCCAGACGGAAGCGGCGGGGATGGATGTGGTCTGCCCGTCGTTTTCATGAATGGAGAGGAAGATCGCCTTTGCCTGCGCGCGGAGGTCTTCGATACTTTCAGCGTTTAAAAGATCCAGAATTTCATCCCGCGTGCTTCCGCTTGTAATTTCTGAAAGCATGGAAAGGGCAAGATAGACGTTGACGGGCGAAAACACCTTGTTTTTCTGATCCTGCTTTGCGAGAACTTCCCTGGATGCGGCAAAGAAATACCCGTTCAGGGAATCGGCGGCGCCGGGGGCGAGCGTTTTTTCGGAATTGGCTGTCGCCCAAAGGTCGTAGGCGTAATAATATGCGTCGTAATCGATGCTGCCGTCTTTTTTCAGAAAGTCGTTTTCATTGGGCGCGGGAACTGCCTTGGGCGGTTCGGCTTCAAAAAGGGCTTCCGCGGTTGAAAGCGGCGCCAAAACGCCGGATACCAGAATCGAAAGAATCAGGACGGAAAGGATAAAGGCTTTTTTCACTTGACTCACTCCCTTTTGCTTTTCTATATTATATAGTCGCATGAAGGCAGGAAATGGTTGCCGATAAAACGCGAAATTACATGTCAAGTGCAAACAGTCCGCCTGCGCCGCCCGAATGAAGGAACAGGATTTTTTCGTCTTTTCTAAGTTTCCCGTCTCTTGCCATTTGCATAAGCCCCGCGAAAGCTTTTCCCGTATACACAGGATCGAGGAAAAGGCCTTCTTTTTCGGCCATGAAGCAGACGGCTTCGTTTCCCTCCCTGCTCGGGATGGCATAGCCCGGGCCGCACATATCGATCAAATCAAAATCATTTTCCGTGATGTCGATATCGGCGTTTAAGATGGATGCGGCCTGTTTCATCAGACGCAGAGTGATTTCGTCAAACGGATCGTTGTCCACCATCATGCCGGTCACGCGGCATTCGGGCATGAACAGCTTTGCGCCCAGCGCAAGCCCCGCCATCGTGCCGCCGCTTCCTTCCGCGCAGATGATGCGGTCGAAAACATAGCCCTGCTCCTTCATTTCCTTTACGCAGTCCACATATCCGATTGTGGCCAGCGCGTTTGACCCGGCGCAGGGGATTTTGTAGTACGGCTTTTTAAGATCCGTGCCGACACGGTCCATCTCCTCATAAATATCCTCGTAGGAATCGGTAT
>JAZSFI010000217.1:0-15682 GCA_045532135.1 Clostridia bacterium
GATGTAAGCCCTACGGTATGGCGGTTGCCGGCGGCAATTTTGCTTTCCGTCATATTGCTTTTTGCCTCGAGTACGGCCTGAATGGTTTTTTCCAGTTCATCAAGCGTCTCCGGCTTAAAGCTATCCAATAAAAGAAGCTCCTGCGCTTTCTTCTTGTCCCCGGTTACGTCCGTCAAAACGCGCGCAATTCTTTTGCCTGCGCCTGAAACGCTCATCATGATCTTGTGGGATTCCGCTTCGTTTCCGTTCAGATACGCCTGAACGGAAGCGGCGCACAGGCTGTCATAATAACGGGAAAGCGCCGCTTCGTCATCGCTTAAAAGGTAGAAAATGCGGGAAGCTTCTTCGTATTTTCCGTCCTTATAAAGCTTTTCCGCCTTCGCCGTGCGGACTTTTTCGGTGAGTAAAATCGTATCCTTATCGTCCTGCTTCGTCAGAAGAAGCATGGAAAGCGCATCGTCAAACCGTCCGTCCTCCAGATATCCCTTGGCAATTTTCAGGCGAAGAGACATGACCTTTTCGCTGTCATACCCGCTTTTTTCCGCTTTGACCGCAATCCGCGCCGCTTTGTCGTCTGCACCGAAGGCAGCAAGCGTTCTGCCCCAGCCCATGCGAATCCCGGGAAAGCATGCGCCGAAGACTGCGATGACAACGGTCAGAAGAATCGCCGCAAGAATGGAATTCGTTACCGCTTTTTGAATTTCGGTTTTTCTGAATACATCAAGCTTTCGGTTTGCTTTTTTGATACCTCGAACCAAAAAGCCGAATCCGGCGGCAAAAATGCCGCAAATCATCGCCAGAACAGCTATGACGCCCGATGCCGCGCTTGTCGCAGCCGGCTTTTTTGCCGTTTTCTTCGAAGGTTCACTTTTTAACGCCTGCGCACGCACATTTGCCGCACGCGCTGAAGAAGCGTCTGCGGCATGCCCCGTTCTCTGAACCGGTTTCTTAGGCGTCTTCTGCGTATTTTCCGCCTCCGCGCGCTTTTTCGGCGCATGACGAGGCGCCTTGTTGTTCAAATCAGAATTCATATACCGCGCCTCCCTTTAGTTCAGCAAATAATCTCTCAAATACACGCTTGAATTGTCCGTACCCAGCCCGTTGGTTCGGGAAGTGATGATGTATACATCGTCAATCGAATAATACTTCATCATCTCTCCAATGGATCCGCCGGCCAGATTTTTATCAAATTTGTCTTTTCTGAAGTCGACCATATGCACTTCGTCATAATACGCAAGCAGATACGGCGTAAAGGCGTTTCCGTAAGAATCACAGATGACCAGCGCGCGGCGTCCGTTGTTTACGCCGGTCGTAATTCTTCGCCACGGCGTTCGCGTGTTGTTCATAAACGCGCGGTACGTGACGGAAGAATAATTCATAAGCTCGATTTCTTCCGCCCTGATTCTGTCCGTTATGATCATGCTGTTGGCAGGAAGAAGCGGATACAAGACATTGAACGTATCCCGAACGCCCTCGGAATCCGGCTCGGACTGTATGGATTTATACTCATATTCCTCAAAAGCCGTTACGGGCAGATTCTGCGCACGCATCATTTCCCGGAACACAAGATATGCGCCTTCCGCGCGCCAATGATGGTCGGTTTTATAGAAAAGCTCCTCGCCCGCAGCCAGATAAGGCTCTAAAATCTCAACCGCATTAAAAATATGAATGCGCTTTTCATCCTGAACCAGCTGACTCAATACCGTTTCCGCGGTCGATCCCCAGCCGCAATAGTATTCGGGCTGAGTGAGCCATCTTTCGGATATGGCGGATAAGGGAACCTGAGCAAAAAAGATCTGCCCGTCCTCGTTCATATAGTCAAGGATTCGCCTCAGGGTATCTGCGTACGTTACAAGCTTGTCCTTTGGAAATTCATACAGGATTTTTTGTCCGCCGCCGACTTTGTCCAGCCACATATAGCTTAAAGTCGGGGTAATAAGCTTGCTCAAATCGTCGTCAGAAGTCGTATCCGAAATAATGACATCGTCATATTCTTCTTCATCCTGCGCCTCAGGCTCGATCGCATTTTCCCCTTCGTCTCCCGCTGCGCCTTCCGCCGCCAGCCTGTCCTCCATGTCCTTAACGGCAAGCTCCGCCTGATCTTCATCGGAAAGCACGCTGAAGGCGTCCGTCAGCCGGTCGGTGAAATGCGTGATCTCATTTCGCATGAAAAAAGCGTCCGACAGGAAGGTTTCAAATCCGGACATAAAGGAAGCGTCGGAAAGGCTTTTTGCAGTCAGCTTGGGAAACGCCGCAAGCATTCTGTTTTCCGCTTCCGATTCCCTTGTTTCTTTATCGGTTGCGGTAAGGAGGAAAAAGCCCAGAATCGCGCTTAGCAGAACCACCCACAGCGCCGAAACAAATAAAAGTTTATTCTTTTTCATGCTATCCTCCTAAAACTGGAAATAGATGAAGGGATTGAAGCTCTGTCCAACGAGGAACAAAATGCAAAACACGTACAAAACCAGCATGCCGCCGGCATAGGCGATCTCGCACGCGGAGGAAGTGAGCTTCTTTTTCATGAACGCACCCAGCCATTCGCCGATCGGGAGCGACAAGACAAACGCCAGAATCGGGAACACCGAATAGGTTTTCATGACAAGCAGGCTGTTTGCATCAATCAGGCTGTTTCCGGTCAGGAAAAACATCGCGCCCACGTGCTTAAAAACGAGCGTTATGTCCGTATAGTAGAAAATGATGAATCCAATCAGCGTTATCGCCATATTCAAAAGCCATTTGACAACGTTTGGAAGCTTCTGATGGATTTTTTCAAACGCGAACTTTTCAAGCATCTGGAAAAGTCCGAAATACAGACCCCACACCACGTAGTTCCAGCTTGCGCCGTGCCAAAGACCCGTAAACGCCCATACAACCGTAGTGCAGATAATGGCGGTCAGGTTTCTGTAGAACATGCGCCCGAAGCGCTTGCTCTTTTTCATGCTGAGTTTTCTGAAGATCTTTGCGCGCATCAAAGGATACATGATGTATTCCCTGAACCATTCGCTCAGCGAAATGTGCCACCTGCGCCAGAAATCGCCCACGCCCAGCGCCATAAACGGATGATTGAAGTTTTCGCGGTAGTTAAAGCCGAGAATTTTTCCGATGCCGATGGCCATGTCTGAATAGCCCGAAAAATCAAAATACACCTGAAGCGCATACATGAGCGCAGCATACCATGCGCCCAGCGCGCTCAATTCAAGCCCCGTACCTGCAAGCGGCATGGCGGCAACGGCTTTTCCGCAAAGATTGGCAAAAATGATCTTTTTTCCAAGACCGATGACAAAGCGGCGCATGCCCGAAGAAAAACCGCCGGGCGTCGTTCTGCGTTTTCCGATTTGCTTTGCAACGTCCGAGTAACGGACAATCGGTCCGGCAAGCAGCTGCGGGAAACAGCTGACATACAAAAGCAGCCGCGCAAACGATTTTTGCGCAGGCGTTTCTTCGCGGTAAACGTCAACGGTATAGGAAATAATCTGGAATGTGTAAAACGAAATACCGATCGGCAGATCGATTCCGGGAATGCGAACAGACAATCCGAACAACGCCGAAAACGAATTGAAGAAAAACGCAGCGTATTTGCAGACAAACAAAAGCGCGCCCGAAATCACAATGCCCGCCGCCAGCCAGATCCTTTTTTGCCTGTCATCCTGCGCCAAAACAATCATTTGCGCGCTTATCCAGTTGACAAATGTCGAGCCGATCATGCCCAGAATCCAAATCGGCTCTCCCCACGCATAAAAAATAAGCGAAGCAATCAGCAAAACGCCGTTTCTCCAGCGGATATTGCCCCGGAGAAAATAAAGCGCGAGGAAAATCGGAAAAAAGATCGTCAGAAAAGTAAGACTTGAAAATACCATCTTCATTGCTCCAATTATACATAATACCCGGATATATATTATACATCTCAAATCAGAATCTGTAAATGAATTTATTCGCCCGATTTTTCCCCATAAACACGCTTATGCTTGTTTTTTTACCCTAATCATGTATAATATAGTAGGAAAAGAATAACCTTTATGGAAGGGCGGTATCTTCCCAAGTGATCATTGAGTTTTTAAAGGTATACGGCGTGCTGCTCGCTTTGGCGGCAGTCATTATTGCGCTGGCAGCCACGCTTTCGGTCTGCGTGATTAAAGTAAAGCGTCTGGAAGGCGCTGTGAACGATCTTAAAAAAGAGATCCTCGAGCGGATGGACCGCAACGATAAGGCGTTTTCCGAGGAGCAGAAGAAGGAAAGGCGGCTTTTGAACGAAAGCATGTCGAACCTTTCCGAATCCGTCACCCGCGCGGTATTCTCCATCAAGGCGCAGGCGGAAGACAAAAAGGGCGAATGAAAAAAAGGCTCTGACGCATACCATCAAGCGGTGCATGTTTCTTTTTAGGAGGGATGCCGCTTGAAAAAGGGCTGCGTTTCAGCGCTTCTTACGTGGCTTGACGACGTTCTGCCCGGGCGCATACGGCTGTATGCGGTGGGGTTTGAGCGGCTGATGGTTGAAAACTATCTGTTTGTGTCGTTTCTTTCACAAAAAAAAATTGTCCTTCAGGGATCGGACGGATGCGTGCTGATTGAAGGCAGCAGTCTTTCCATATCGGAAATGCGAAAGGGCGCGCTGATTGTTCAGGGCACAGTCGCGTGCGTCGCTTTTCAAAGGCGCGGTGAAGGCGATTGAAGGGCGAAATCCTTTTTTCGATACAAACGTTTATGGGCGTAAAGCTCCTGGAGCATGCGGCCGAAAGCGGAATCTGCGTTCACGATGTATCCGTACCCGATGAACACACGCTGAATGTGTGGGTAGCGGGAAGAGATCAAAAGGCGTTTTGCGCGCTGATCGAAAAATATTCCCTTCCCTATGCTGTTTCCGCCATCCGGGGCCGGGCAAAGATCAAAAAGGCCCTTTTGTCTCATATCTCGCTCGCAGCCGGGCTTTTTCTCGGAATTGCGCTTGTGTATTTCATGTCGCTTCGCATCTGGTTGATCGACATAACCGGCGCGCAGGGAGAAATGAATGAAAGCCTTCTGCGCGCAGGCGTTTCGATCGGAAGCAAAAAATCGCTCGTGAATGTGAGCGCCGTTTCAAGGCTGCTTGAATCGGAGCATCCCGATTACGCGCACATCGGCGTCAAAATTTCGGGCGTGGTTTTAAAAATCAACTGCGTAAAGGCCGAAAGCGCGCCGGATGTCTATGACATCACCGAAACACGCAGCCTGATTGCAAAATCAGACGGCGTAATCGAAGAAATCAACGTTTTTGCGGGGCAGGCGCGCGTCAAAAAGGGCGACACGGTGCTCAAGGGCGACGTTCTCATTGCAGGCGAGGAACGCGCAAGCAAATCGGGCGACGTGACCTATGTCCGCGCCGAGGGCAGCGTAACCGCCCGCGTATGGACAAAAGGCGAATGCGCGGTAAAAACGTCGTATGAAAGACAGGTGCGAACCGGAAAAACAAGCGCATCCGTCGAAATTCAAACCCCGTTTTTCACAAGGAAACTGGCCGGAGAAAACGCGTTTCATGCATATGAATCGGAAAAACACACCTCCAGCCTCGTCGGGTTGTTTGTCCCGATTCGCTTGGTTCACACGTGCTTTTATGAATTGAAGACGGAAAATGCGTTTATCGATAAAGACGCGGCAAAGCAAATCGCATTTGAAAACGCGCTCATGAAAGCGCGCCAAAACGCGCCGCAGGGCGCAAAGGAACAGCGCCATTGGGCAGAATACACAAACCAGGGAGAAAACGCAATCGCTGCAAAGGTGATTGTCGAATGGATAACAGACATCGCTGTAAGCAAACAGGGAGGATAAACAATTGGAATTTGGACCGGAAATCATTTCTGAGAAGATGTACGTGGATGAACCGGAAAGATTTATCGCGCTTTTCGGGCTGAACGACGAAAACATCGACCTGATCCGGCGCGAGCTGAACGTGCAGATTTTCGCGCACGGAAACGAAATCACGCTTACGGGCGAAGAGGAAAAGGTTCGCCTTGCGCGCCTTACGCTTGATAAGCTTCTTGAAATCATCGCGCGCGGCGACCCCATCGACCGCTCGCGCATTCGCTATGCCATTGACCTTGCGTCGGAAGGCAACGCCGACAGAATCGGCGAGATCATGCGCGACGTCATCGCCATCACCTATAAAGGCAGACAGGTCAAGTGCAAAACGCTCGGTCAGAAAAAATACGTGGACGCGATCAAGAAAAATACGCTTTCTTTCGGAATCGGTCCGGCTGGTACGGGAAAAACATATCTGGCCGTTGCAATGGCCGTGGTCGCGCTTAAAAACAAAGACATCGAGCGCATTATTCTGACCCGTCCCGCCGTGGAAGCCGGCGAAAAGCTGGGTTTCCTTCCGGGCGATCTTCAGCAGAAGGTAGACCCGTATCTGAGGCCTCTGCACGATGCGATCAACGAAATGATGGGCATGGAAGCCTATCAGCGTCTGCTTGAAAGAGGCGCGGTCGAGGTTGCGCCCCTTGCCTACATGCGCGGACGCACGCTGAATGATGCGTTCATCATTCTGGACGAAGCGCAGAACACCACAAGCGAACAGATGAAAATGTTCTTAACCCGCATGGGTCAGGGCTCCAAAATGGTCGTAACGGGCGACGTTACCCAGATCGACCTTCCCGGGCGCAGCAAAAGCGGTCTTGTCGAAGCGCTTGAGGTTTTAAAGGACATGGACGACATCGGCATCGTAACCCTCACGCACAAGGACGTCGTGCGCCACGAATTGGTACAGGCCATCGTCAAAGCGTATGAAAAGCACTCAAATTCAGCCCAGCAGCAAAATGAAAGAAGATTTGTGCCCAGAAGACCGTAAATAATCAGGGTCACATCACATCTGATTTAGAAAAACATCTCATGCCCGGAACGGGAAACCCGGCCCCTGCAATTGAAACGATCGTTTTCGTCCACCCTGTAGGGGGAGGCGTTTCGCCTCCCGCGGCCAACGAAATGACATTGTCTTGGACAATGCTCCCCCCATCACACGGAGGTTGATACAAAATGAGCAAAAAGAAAACGCGCACGGGCAAAAAAATCGGCGCGGCGCTCAGCAACACTTTGCTTGGCGTATTTGTGTTTTTCACGCTCTTTGCGCTGCTTTCCGCAGCCATTACACCGGAAAGATACGACATTCAGGTAGGCTTCCCCGCGCCCAACACCATCAAGGCCACCAAGGACGTGGAAGACACCATCACCACCAACAAGCTCCGCTCCTCCGCCGCCGGAAACGTAAAGAGCATCTACATCGTGGATGAATCGGTCAAAAAAACGGTGGAAGAAGAGGCCGGCGCGCGCTTTAAGGTGCTTGCACAGGTGGCTTCGTTGTCCCGCGTGAGCGAAGGCGACGCCGCTGCAACGGAAAATCAGCTTGCCAGCGCAAACGCGCAGTTTGCGCCGGTTTCGATCACCCTTGAAGAGCTGACCGCCATCGGCCGCGCAGAGGAAAGCGAGCTCAGCGCCCTTATTTCAAGGACAACGGGACTGCTCAGCGAAAAACTGGCAGGAAATCTCATGGAAAGCCAGACCGAGACCGCCGTCAAGGATATTTTGGACACGCTTCTTCTGGAAGGCGCGGACGAAACAACCGTGCGCGTCATCGGAAAATTCTTAAAGGACGTCATCCGCCCCAATTACTTCTTTGACGAAGAAGCCACCAACGCTGCCCGCAGAGCTGAAATGGAAAAAATCCAGCCGCAGGTAAAAATCAAGGGCGAAGTCATCGTGTCGGACGGCGAAATCGTCACCGAAGCCCAGTATAAAATGCTCGACTCCCTCGGCATCATCAAGGAAAGCGGGCTGGACATTACGCTGTATTACGGCGTTGCGCTTCTGGTGCTTCTTTTGACAACCGCCGTCGTCGTTTATATCCGGCTTTTCGACCCGGAAATTATTTCAAACTTCAAAGAGCTTTTCCTGCTGGCTTTAATCAGCGTGATCGTCGTGGGAACAAGCCTGCTCGTTCGCGACATCAGCCCTTACCTGATGCCCACGACGCTTGGAATCCTGCTGGTTTCTCAGCTCGTCAAACGCAGGCTCGCAATCGTCATGAACGTGGTTCTCTCCGTCGCCATTTCGCTGTTCGCCAGCGCTTCGACCGGCTTTTTCAACATGGCAATGTTCACCATCGTCGTCAACTCCTTTGTCGGCGGCATGGTAGGCCTTCTGGTTCTGAAAAGAAAACAGCTGCGCACAACGACGCTGCTTGCAGGTCTTGCCATTGGTCTTAGCAATATGATCTGCACCATCGCCATCGGTCTTGTCAACAACGCAAACCTCATGAACGTTCTGATCATGGCCGAATGGTCCGCCGGAAGCGGCATTTTGGCGTCCATTCTTTGCATCGCGCTTATGCCCATTATGGAAGGCGTTTTCAACATCGTAACGCCCTCCAAGCTGATCGAGCTTTCAAACCCCAACCAGCCGCTTCTGCGCCGTCTGCTTCTGGAAGCGCCCGGCACCTACCACCATTCCATCATCGTCGCCAACCTCGCCGAAGCCGCCGCCAGCGAAATCGGCGCAAACGGCCTTCTGGCCCGCGTCGGCGCGTATTATCACGACGTTGGGAAACTCAAACGCCCCAGCTATTTCAAGGAAAACCAGATGGGCGACAACCCCCACGACCGCACCGATCCTCGCGTGTCCACCGCCATTTTGACCGCGCATCCGAAAGACGGCGAGGCAATGCTTCTCAAAGAACGCATTCCCGAACCGATCATCGATATCGTAAGAAGCCACCACGGCGACACGCCCGTTTTGTATTTCTACAACAAAAGCCGCATGGAAAACGGCGACGACGTGAACGTGGACGACTTCCGCTATGACGGCCCGCGCCCCGTATCCCGCGAAGCCGCCATCGTCATGCTGGCCGACACGGTTGAGGCCGCCGCTCGCAGCATGCCGAACCCGGATTCTGAAAAGCTTCATCAGCTCATCCGAAACCTCGTGCGCGCAAAAAGCGACGACGGACAGCTCAATTCCTGTCAGCTTACCTTCTCCGACATCGACAAAATCTGCATGTCGTTCTATACCGTATTAAGCGGCGTGTTCCACGAGAGAATCGAATATCCCTCCATTGAAATTCCGCGCACGCGCGCACGCGTTCTGACAGAAGGCGCGCAGGCAAAGCCGGAAGAAAAAGCGGAAGAAACAACGCCCAACGAAAACAGCGAAAAAGCCGAAGCGCCCGCTGCGGAGGAAAAATGACCGAAAGCATGAATCAATCGCGCTGTCTGATTGAAAAAATCGACGATCAGGCGCTTGCCCCCAACGGATTCTGGGCTCTTTCCGAAGAAGTCGCTGACGCATGCCTCGAGATCGAGGGAATTTCGGGCGCATACGTCTCCATAACGCTTGTAACGGGCGAAGAGATTCAAAAAATCAACCGGGAAATGCGCTCCGTTGACAAGGAAACAGACGTTTTGTCCTTCCCGAACATCAATTACGTCCCCGGAAAAACCGCCAAATCAAGCGAAAAACGCCTGAAAAAAGCCTATGATCCCGCTTACGGCCGCATTTTTCTGGGCGACATCGTTTTAAACACCCATCGCGCCATGGAACAGGCACGGCAGTTCGGTCATTCGTTCAAGCGCGAGCTTGGCTATCTGACCGCGCACGCGATGTTTCATCTGTTAGGCTACGACCATATGACGGACGACGAAAAAGCCGTCATGCGCGATATGGAAAAGCAAGCCATGCGAAAAATCCAGCTTTACCGCAAGGAGGATACCCCCGTGACGGATGAAATGCTTCAGTCCCTCGCCATTGAGGCGCTCGATTTCTCCTATTCCCCTTACTCCAGATTCCGCGTCGGCGCGTGTCTTCTCAGCGAAGACGGCCGCGTTTTCAAAGGCGCGAATTTTGAAAACGCCTCCTACGGCGCAACCATCTGCGCCGAAAGATGCGCCGTTTCCAATGCGCTCATGGCCGGCGCTAGGAAATTTACCAAAATCGCCATCACGACCGACGAAGGCTATGCATGGCCGTGCGGAATCTGCCGTCAGGTTTTGAACGAATTCAAAGACGGCGATATGGTCATTATGGTCGGCGGCAAAAAAGCGCCGTGGAAAACGAAAATGCTGTCCGAGCTTCTGCCCGAATCCTTCGGTCCGGAAGACCTCGACATTCAGGAGGATTAATCTGTGGAAACTACGAATGCATTCCGCTCGGGCTTTGTGGCCATTTTAGGCCGCCCGAACGTCGGAAAATCCAGCATCATGAACCGTTTTGTCGGCGAAAAAGTCGCCATTGTCTCCAATAAAGCCCAGACCACGAGAAGCCGCCTTTTAGGCGTTGCCACGTTTGAAAACGCGCAGATCGTGTTTGTCGATACGCCCGGCCTTCACAAGCCGCGCACAAAGCTCGGCGAATTCATGATGAAAGCTGCTTCCGATGCCCGCGAAGGCGTGGACGCGGTCATGGTCGTTGTGGACGCGGAAAGAATCGGAAAGGCGGACATGGACGTTTTAAAGGACGTGGCAACCATGAACTGCCCGAAATTCCTCGTCGTCAACAAAACCGACCTCGTAAAGCCCGAAAATCTCATGCCGAAACTTGCCGAGATCGATGCAAGCGCGTTTGATCAGGTGGTTTCCGTGTCCGCAAAGACCGGCAGAAATATGGACGTGCTTCTGCGCCTTATCACGGACGCTCTGCCCGAAGGCCCGAAATATTTCCCGGATGATATGATCACCGATCAGCCGGAGCGCGTTTTGTGCGCCGAAATCATCCGCGAAAAGGCGCTCAGGCATTTAAATGATGAAATTCCGCACGGCGTGGGCGTTGAAATGCTGTCGATCAAAAAGCTTTCCGACGAGCTGACCGAAATCCACGCAAACGTCTACTGCGAACGCGCCGCCCATAAATCCATCATCATCGGAAAACAGGGCGCGATGCTTGGTCTGATCGGAAGAGAAGCCCGCGTTGACATTGAGCGCATGATGGGCACGCGCATCATGCTGAAATTGTGGGTCAAGGTGCGCGAGGACTGGCGCAACCGCGCGGGCGACCTCGTTACCCTCGGCTATACGGATGAATAGCTCATTAACCACCCCTGCCATCGTTCTGCGCCGCGCAGACTGGCGCGATTACGACCGCATGGTCACGCTGTTTACGCCTGAATTCGGGCGCATTGATGCGGTTGTCCGCGGATGCAGAAAGCCGAAATCGCCGCTGCTCAACGCCGCAGAGCCCTTCTGCGCAGGCGAATATCAGCTTTTAAAGGTGCGCGACCGCATAACCGTCACGCAGGCGAGAATCACAAACAGCTTTTTTGAACTCAGAAGCGATTACGACCGCCTTTCCCACGGCGCGTTCTGGCTGAAACTTTTATCCGAAGTCGTGGTCGAGGACGAGCCCAACGAAGCGCTTTTTCGGATGACGCTGGACGCGCTTGCGTATCTTGCGCATTCCTCTCTTGCGCCGGCGCTTTTGACCTGTATGTTTGAGATGCATCTGTGGCGCCTGACGGGCTTTTCCCCAAACGTCACCGAGTGCGTGATCTGCCAAACACCCTTTGATAAAACCGCGCTGCGCTTTGACGCGCAAAAAGGCGGCTGCGTCTGCCAATTTTGCGCCCCCGGCGCGCACATTCTCTCGGAAGGTGCAAGGCGCATTCTCATGAAAGCCCCCAAGACCCCTTATTCTGCAGTCGAAAAGCTGGCGCCCCGCGAAGAATGGCCCGAAGCCGCCGCAAGGATCCGCGAATTCACGCTCGCAAGGGTCGGGAACATCAAAAATCTTCCGGATCTTGATTTGTCGACATAAAACACAAAAATCCCGTCCCCTGCGTTGGAACCCGAATTTTTCCAGCAGGGGGCGGGTTTTCATTTTACACTCTATGAGTACATTTACTTTTTCGTCTTTGCGGCGTACTTCATGCTTCTCTTCTGCGCGATAAACACAAAATATCCGTATTTTTCAAAAACGCGGCAGCCGCCGAAAATCGCTTTCAGCTTGTTTTCATACCATGTTCTGCGCTTCGTGACCATGACCATTTCTCCGCCGACCGTCAGGCGGTTAAAGCCCTTCTCAATGAAGTGCTTTGCAACCTTGAAATCCGTTTGATAGGGCGGATTGGAATATATGACGGAAAAACCCGCATCGTCAAGATTCAAAAAACCATCTGACAAAACAATTTTCGGAAAAACGCCGTTCAAAGAAGCATTCTCTTTCGAATACAAGACAGCGCTTTCGCTCACATCGCACATCACAACGTTTTCACTGCCCGTAATCTTCGCCGCATAAATCCCGACCCAGCCCGCGCCGCAGCCGAGATCCAGAATCTTTTCACCCGCTGCCGCCGGCCGCGTTTCCAGCATCGCGCGCGTGCCCAGATCCAATCCCGCCGGAGAAAAAAGCTCCTTCCCCGTATTCATAATAAGGGGAATTCCGCCTATCGTATCTGAAATCATCTGATCTTCTCCGCCCACTCAGCTTCCTTAAACCCGACAAGCACAAAATCATCCCCGATCACGATGGGACGCTTGACGAGCATGCCGTCCGTTGCCAAAAGCGAAAGCATTTCATCTTCCGTCATTTCGGGCAGCTTGTTTTTAAGGTCGAGCGACTTATAAAGAAGGCCGCTGGTATTGAAAAACTTTTTAAGCGAAAGGCCGCTTTTTTTGTACCATTGGGTAAGCTCCGAGAGCGTGGGATTATTGATTTTAATGTCACGAACATCATATTGAATCCCGTTTTCGTCAAGCCACTTCATGGCTCTCTGGCAGGTGGTGCATTTGGGATAGCAGATATACTGAAGCATGCGTTTCACTCCTTTTTTATGAGAATAGTATACCATAACAATGCAAGAAAACAACCGCTTTACCTTAACAAAACGCCCGGGCAAAAAATTTCCTTTTCCCATTGACCGAACCATGTTTCAACCGTTATAATAGCAGTAGATTTTTATCAAGGAGACGTATATGGAATTTATCAAGATGCACGGCATCGGTAACGATTATGTGTATGTGGATTGCTTTAAAAATCCCGCGCCGGCAGACCCGGCTGAACTTTCGATTGAGGTTTCAAAGCTGCACACGGGCATCGGCTCGGACGGGCTGATTCTGATTCTGCCCGAAGAAGGCGCGGACGCCAGAATGCGCATTTTCAACAAGGACGGAAGCGAAGGAAAGATGTGCGGAAACGGCATCCGCTGCGTCGGAAAATATCTGTACGATTCCGGTCTTGTCAAAAAAGAGAAAATGTGCATCATGACCGGCGGCGGTCTCAGGGAACTTGAAATGGTGATTGAAGGCGGCGTAGCCACGGGCGCAAGGGTGGAAATGGGCGTTCCGGTGATTGCGCCCCAGAAAAACGCAATCGTTTTCCCGGACGGAAAAAGCGCATTTTTTCAGTATCTTACGCTCGGAAATCCTCACGCGGTTACGCTGGATCGCCCGCAAAGGGATGATATTCAGTTCTTTTCGGACGGCCCGTTTGCAGAAACGAATCCCGCTTTTCCAACAAGCGTAAACGCGTCGTTCTGCCGTGTGATCGATTCGACGCACCTTCAAACCCGCATCTGGGAGCGCGGAAGCGGCCCCACCATGGCCTGCGGAAGCGGCGCATGCGCGACGCTGGTTGCCGCAGCGCATGCAGGCGCCTGCGCAAAAAGCGCAACCGTATCCCTGCCCGGCGGCGATCTGTTCATCGAATGGACGCCCTCCGGCAGCGTCTTTATGACCGGCCCTGCTGAAATCAGCTTTGTCGGCGTCTGGAAACCGAATCACTTTTAATTACATATAAAGGAGATAACTGTATGCAGCTTCATCAGCTGGACGCGCGCGTCCGCAAGATTCTGGGCGATTTACGATCGCTTCGCATCCGCAAATCGACGCTCATCGAAAACGTCGAAATCGCGCCCCGCGATTCAAAGGAGTTTGCCCCCTTTGAAAACGGCGGCCTTTGGGCGCAGGCGCAGGGTGACAACTGGTACGATTTCAGATTTTCCGTGACCGTACCCGAGGGCTATTACGGTCAGGTACGTCTTTCCATGCTCACCGGCATGGAGGGCGAATGGGAAGCCACGCATCCGCAGGTCGTCGTATGGGTCAACGGCAAAATCGAGCAGGCATTTGACACCCGCCACACCGAGCTCGTACTTCAGAATACCGCCAAGCCCGGCGAAAAATTCGACATATTCATGCAAGCGTATCATCTGGGCGCAAACGGCGCCGCCGGCCTTAAAGTAGCGCGCATGAAATTAAGCGTCATCGACGTGATGGACGACGTTAAGCAGCTTTTCTACGATATGTCCGTTCCGCATCAGGCCGCTCTCATGCTGCCCGACGGAAACCGCGACCGCGAGCTGACGCTTCGCACATTAAGCGACGCAATCAATCTTTTGGATCTGCGCGTTCCCTATTCCGAATCCTTCCACGCCGGCATTCAGGCTGCGCGTGATTTCCTGAGCGAAAACTACTATAAGCCCCTTGAAAACGTCGAGCCCGAAGCCATTGCAGACGCAATCGGCCACACGCACATTGACGTTGCATGGCTGTGGGATATTTATCAGACGCGCCATAAAGCCGTCCGCTCCTTCTCCACGATGCTCAAGCTCATGGAGCAGTATCCCGATTTCAAATTCATGTCCTCGCAGCCCCAGCTCTATCAGTTTGTAAAAGAAGAAGCCCCCGAAGTCTTTGAGCGCATCAAGGAAGCCGTCAAGCGCGGCCAGTGGGAACCTGAGGGCGGCATGTGGGTCGAAGCCGACTGCAACCTCTCCGGCGGCGAGGCCCTCGTTCGCCAGTTCCTCTACGGAAACGAATTTTTCGAGACCGAATTTGGAAAGAGAAGCAAGGTTTTGTGGCTGCCCGACGTATTCGGCTACTCCGCCGCGCTTCCCCAGATCCTTAAAAAGAGCAAAATCGATTACTTCCTGACCTCCAAGCTCTCCTGGAGCGAATTCAACCTCTCGCCCTACGACACCTTCATGTGGAAGGGCATCGACGGAAGCGAAGTGCTCACCCACTTCACCCCTTCCCGCGATTTCGGCGGCGACGCAAATACCGATCTTGCCTACTTTACCACCTACAACTCCATGCTCAATCCCAGCCAGGTCAAGGGCGGCTGGCAGCGCTTCCAGCAGAAGGGCGTTGACAACCATTACATCATGTCCTACGGCTTTGGCGACGGCGGCGGAGGAACGACCGAAGCCATGATCGAAAACGCACGCCGCATGAAAAACCCTGTGGCGCAGATGCCGGCAGTTAAGCAGACCTTCTCCCGCGACTTCTTTGAACAGCTTGAAAAGCGCGTGGAAGGCAAAAAGAACCTGCCCAAGTGGTCGGGCGAACTTTATCTTGAATACCACAGAGGCACCTACACCTCTCAGGGCAGAAACAAGAAAAACAACAGAAAGCTTGAAATCGCGCTTCGCGACGTCGAATTCTGGCGCACGCTCGCCGAAAAGAAGGGCGTTTCCTATCCGCAGGACGAGCTTCGCGAAATCTGGCGCAGCATGCTGACCCTTCAGTTCCACGACATCCTGCCCGGTTCCTCCATCCACAAGGTCTACACCGATTCCAACGAAACCTACGCCGACCTCTTTAAGCGCGTAGGAAAGCTTCGCGCGCAGGCGATGGACGCACTCATGAAGGACGCTTCCGGCGATCAGGTCTTCTTTAACTCCATCTCCCATGAAAGAAACGACGTTGTCTGGTTCGACGCGCCCGAGGGCGTT
>JAZSFI010000065.1:0-1994 GCA_045532135.1 Clostridia bacterium
AAAATCCCACATCGGGCGTTGCCTGAATTACCGAAATTACATAACTTTTATTTATTACACAAGGAACGCGGGGGGAGCAAGCCCCCGCCCTACAGACATTATCGTAAAAACAGAATTGACAATAAATCATCAAAATGGGCTGCCGCATATTACTTTATCTGCAGCAGCCCATTTTCTAATGCTTTATGAAAAACGCGATTCCGATGGATGCAAGCAAAACAATGACGCTGATTAAAAGAAGCATGCGTTCAGACGGCGCATTCTGCGCATTCCCATCAGGCATATTGGAAACAGCCATACCGCCAAACGGATTTCCGATTCGCTGCGTCTGAGTAAAACGATCTTTTCCCGTCCTGCTCGTCTCAATCGCGCTTTGAGCCTCGTCCGCCTGCGCTTGGCTTTCAGGCGCAGGTGCATTTTCGTTTTCATTTTGCCTGTCATCCGCTTCCTCTGAAGGTTCAAGCGCAGGAGAAGCAGCATTAAAAGGCCAACCCGTCACGCCGGCAGGCGGCGCAGACGGCGTCTGCGCGCCATTATTCGGCACCTGACCCATGCCGCCGAAGGGCATCTGCATCCCTCCCATATCGCCCGGCATCATTCCGGGCTCTCCCGCGGGCATCTGACTCAAACCATCCGGCGGCATGGCAGGCATTTCAGAACCGCTTGTCCCGTCCGGTTTTAAAGCAGGCGCTTCAGTAATAGTCCCGGCTGCATTATCCCCGTTTCCCGCGGGCATCTGAGGCATTGATAGATTGTTGTTTCTGTTTCTGCCCATCGTACCCATGTCTGAGGTATTAAAGCCGGTCGTGCTGATGACTTCGTTATTTCCGGCAAGCTGATTGGAAACGCTTTGCGTTCTGAGCTTAACAAACGTTTTAAGCGCACTTACACCCTTTTCGAATTCTTCATAGGTGCAGAATTTGGTGGGATCCTTTTCAACGTAGGGCGCGATGATCGCACGCGCGTCCTCAATGATCTGATCGGCGTTTACGGTTTTTAAAAACTCCTCAAAATACGCCTTGTACTGATCGGTAAACGCTTCGCTTTCAAAAATCCACTTGATCATCGGTCTGTCGTCCATACCGCCGGTTACGGGACTCAGGATGTCGCGGTTAACGGATGAGGCTGCGTTTCCGCCCTGAAACGTGCCGTAAGCAAGATTGTAGTCCCACGGAATCATCGAAAGAGCGCCGTTTTTCTCGTAGAGGTAATAATTATGGATCATCGTGCCTGTGTAGCTGTCGTCGTTCACAACAAAATTATGGACAACGAAATAGCGGATCACATTTTCAACATCAACGGCCGTTGCGTCTCCCGTGTTCATGCGCTTAATGGCATCGATCAGGCGCGCTTTGTCCGCATCAGTGACGTCGGTTTTGGCGTTTTCGAATATGTTGGAATAGCTTTCAAATTCGTCGTCCGTATATACAAGCTTTACATCGCTTGAGCCCATGCCGCCGAACCCGCCCGGCCGGTCATTAAAGGCCGTTCTGTCGCCCTGCGCGCGCCCCGCATTTTCAGACTGCGCCTTGCGCATATTTGCAAACGGGAATCCGCCCTGGGCCAAAGTCGTTTCCGCGCCGAACATATCTTCAAACGCTTCCATATCAAATCCCTTGCCGTTTCCGCGCCCGCCGCCCATGTCCATGCTGTCGGGTTTGTAGAGCTCGCCATAATTTTTGCCGTAATTACGCATGAGAAACGCGTCCTCAACGCCCTCAACTGCCAGATACAAGCCCCAATCCTCGCCGTTTACGGTGATATATGCAAAGCTTGCAAGCGGCGCGGGAGCAGAAAATTCGTTCATCATCCGATATGTCAGATAATCTTTCATGAACGTGTTGTCCTGAATTACGTTATTGAGACTCAGCTTATCAAGCCCGTGATAGGAAAACGCATCGTCAAAGTGGTCAAATTCAATTTTAAACGAATACCGGTCGGAATCCATTTGCGAAACACTGGAAAGGCTCGTGTTACCCTTGGCGCGGATGGCG
>JAZSFI010000354.1:0-2819 GCA_045532135.1 Clostridia bacterium
GAATGCAGTCAAAAATCATTAACACACAAAAACGGCCGCATGCTGCATGCGGGCGTATTTGGGTGTTTATTACTTTTTCACCATTCTGTCCTTGCCGAAGAAGGGACGCAGAACCTCAGGAACGATTACGCTGCCGTCGGGCTGCTGATACTGCTCGACAATGGCGGGCATCAGGCGGCTGGTGGCGAGGCCGGAGCCGTTGAGCGTATGAACAAACTCGATTTTCTTGGTGTCGTTTCTGCGGAAACGGATGTTGCCGCGGCGCGCCTGATAATCGCGCGCGTTGGAAACGGAAGAGCACTCCTTGTACTCGTTCATGGAAGGAATCCAAAGCTCAATGTCGTAAGTGGTCGCCATGGAAGCAGAACAGTCGCCGGCGGCGAGCTTGGAAAGCTGATAGTGGAGACCGAGTCCTTCAACGAGGCGGCAAGCCTTGTCGATGAGTTCCTTGAGCATCGCGGTGGAATCCTCGGGCTTGGTGTAGCCGAACATTTCAACCTTATTGAACTGATGACCGCGGATCATGCCGCGCTCGCTGGCGCGATAGGTGCCCGCTTCTCTTCTGTAGCAGGGCGTATAGGCGAAAAGCTTTCTGGGAAGATCGTTCTCGCTCAGGATTTCACCTCTGTAGAGGTTGATCAGCGCGGTTTCCGCAGTCGGGAGCAGGAAGTGGAAGCCTTCCTCGGTGAGGCGGAAAACGTCCTCTTCAAACTTCGGGAACTGACCGGCGGTGAGGCCGCAGTCGTAGGTCAGGATGTGCGGCGGGAGCATGAACTCGTAGCCGTCCTTGATATGCTCGGTGATGAAGTAGTTGAGCAGCGCCCATTCGAGCTTCGCGCCTTCGCCGGTGTACAGCCAGTAGCCGTTACCGCCCATCTTAACGCCGCGCTCGTAATCGATCAAACCCAGGCTGGTACAGAGGTCGACGTGGTTCTTGGGTTCATATTCGAATTCGGGCTTTTCGCCGAACACTTTGATTACTTCATTGGCTTCCTTGCCGCCGGCAACAACATCCTCTGCAGGCAGGTTCGGAAGAGCAAGAACGAACTTGCGGATTTTTTCTTCCAGCTCGCCCTGTTCGCTGTCAAGAACAGCGATTTTTTCCTTGATTTCTTTAAGCTCGTTCAAAAGCTCAGAAGCATCCAGACCCTGCTTTTTGCGCATGGGGATTTCCTTGCTCTTTTTGTTGCTCTCCGCCTTCAGGTTCTCGTTCTCCTGAAGAATGGCGCGGCGGCGGGCATCCCACTCGAGAAGCTCGGTAAGATCCACGTTGTATTCGCGCTTTTTGAGGGCTTCGGTAACGAATTCGGGATTCGAACGGATAAGATTGATGTCCAGCATTTCATTCACACTCCAAAAATTTAGCCCCTGCTTCAATCGCAGGGGCGAATAATATTCGCGGTACCACCCTATTCCCCGTGAAAACTTCACAGGCTCTTTCGGCTGTAACGTGCCTCTGATCCGCTTTGCTTATTTCGCAAAGAGCTCGGGGATGGAAGTTATTTTTCGCCCGTCCGGCTCTCACCATCCGCCGGATCTCTTATAAGCGGTCAAAAAACACATTTCCCTTCATCGCATGAACCTATTATATCCATTTCTCGCAATTTGGCAAGTATCCTATCGTTAAATAGCTGAATTATCTTCGGATAATCCTTTCAAGCGCATCCATATCAATGCCGGGACATTTGTTTTTTATATGTGAGAGAATATCCCGATAAGACGAATCCGGTTTTTCCGTATATGCACTTGTCGTCCATTCGTATCCGAACGCATTTTCCGGCGTATCCATCACGCCGATCGGCCATCCGTACGGCTCATGAAAACGGTTTTTCTTACGGTCGAAACCCCGGATGATCAGATATGTCTTCATTTCAAGGCTTCCAAGCGCGCCTTCAAAGCCTGTCTTTCCGACCTGCTTTTTGATTTCGCTGGTCATGATCATGGGATTTTTCGCCACGCATTCCATAATCGCCTGATTTCTTGGCGTTTCAAGCCCTTCTTCCCATCTTGAGTCAAAATCATAGCCGTCGCGCCTGTAATTGGCAAATTTGGGAAACCACGCTTTACTGACAAATCCCGCGCGTCCATTAAAGATTTTGCCGTAAATGATTTCGCCTTCCATCGCCGCAATTTCGCGCCAATGCCAAGGATCGTCTCGAAGTCCCGTCCACCATTGTCCGGGCGTCATTTCCTCCACGGAAAATCCTTTCACGCCCACATGAAATAGCGGCAGAAATCCGATTTCATTGACAAGCGCCGTCATATCATCGGCGTTTCTTAATTGTCTTTTGATGTCCATAGCGCTTCCTTAAAGAATCTGCGCGGAGATTGCTTTCTCTCCGCGCAGCGAATTTTTATTTTACATTGACCAGATCAACAAATTTCACAAGCTCTTCCATAACCTGTTCTTGGGAAGGAATCTCTTTTTTGTACGCATTTTTGTAAACAATCTGAACCATGACGCAGCTGTCTTCAATACCGTTTTCTACATATACATTGCCATACGTATAATAGTATCCGTTTTCTTCGCTTCTGGTAAGGGAAGTTCTGACAGAGCCATGATAGACATTCTGCTTAACCGGCGATACGCCGTCGATTCTGTCCGAATAATGCATAACATCGTTGGTTTCTCCAAGAACATTCGGAAGCAGCGTTTCATGATCCTTTACGCATCCCTGAATGGCTACCGTGTTGATGAAGCTTTCGTTTTCGGGCTTGAATCCGAACGACTGTCTGTATTTATCGTTGCTGGCAAAAATATCCGGATAATCCACATAACCTTCGGGCGTGCCGTCAATGCTGCCAACGATAAAATAGCG
>JAZSFI010000256.1:0-1787 GCA_045532135.1 Clostridia bacterium
CTCTCCATCATGGCAAGCTGAGCACCCGCATTCAGGGTATTGAACAGAAAATGCGGATTGATCTGGTTTCTGAACGCCTGCATTTCCATTCTGTTTTTCTGAATCTCGAGCTGATACTGCTGATCCATCATTTCCTTTTCCTGCTTGATATCCCTTGAAATTCTCAGGGACATATCATTAAACGTATCGGTAAGCGCGGCAAGTTCCTTTGCCCTGGGTCTTGTAAGCATTTCTCCGTAATGGCTCAGCGCATCTACCTCTCTTGACATCTGCCGGATCGGAAGGAATATTGAATTGATTATCAGTGTAACCGATAAAGACAAGACCAGCGCGCTTAATACAATAAAAGCCGTGGCCTGATTCTGCCATACATTGCTCGGATGAACAAGCGATTCACGCGGCACAAGATAAATAAGCTGAATTTCCTCTCTTCCCGAAATCGCATTTTGGGACAAATAAAATTCTCTTCCTGAAAGGGAAATGCTCTTTTCTTTTCTGTTTATGATTTTTGAAACAGCCTCTTCCCCAACATCGCCAGATAAAACAACCGGCGTGTCCATGATCTTCAAAATCGCAATGTGATCCTTCGCCTCCTCATTAAACTCAATCAGCTTGTATGGATCGTACATTACGCCGCTTAAGATGTTCTGGTTTTTGAACGTGCCACCCGCATAAATCGTCGAACCCACATAAAAGCACATTCCATATATTTTTTCAGGATACGATGCGGACGCATAGTTCTTAAGCGGTATCAGATACTGGCTGTTCCTTTCGAATTCATGCACATCCTTCAGCTTGTTTCTGGCTTCTTCAAACATATAGAAATAGCCGTCGCCCATGTGTATGCTTGCGTTTGATCCGATGCTTGCATACACGCTGACCACAGCAGGCGAATTGGTGCTGACAGCGCGAAGATAATTCTGAAGATGCGCGTAGGTTTTCACCTTCTCGCTCTCTTCCATCTCCAATAAATACTGCTGAAGCACAGACGAATAAGCAATGTCCTTTGATATCGATCCGATTTTCTGAAAGTTTTCCTCCAGCTGCTGATGCTTCGTCGCTGCTAAATTCTGAAACGTAGCCTCAGCAAGCGTTTCAACATTGCTTCTATACGCCTTAATGTAGATAAACAATACTGAAAGCAGCGCAAAAAGCGGCACAAGATAAAAAAGCATAATCCGCCTTTGAAGCGAATAGCGTTTCTTTTCCTTTCGCATTGAAATCCTCCAAAATCATACTTATTCATCATTATAGTTTTCCTGATCCAATCCGTCAATTCACATCGTTTCGATTCTTCAAATCAAATCAAAAAACCTCTTCAGTTTCAAATGCCTGAAGAGGTTCATTTCTATATCAGTTTAACCATTTTTTCTGATCATATCGTTTATTTTCCTTTGCGTTTCAAATACCGCGCTTTCTTCCTTCATCCCCCATTCATTTTTAAGGTTTTCAAGAATGCGCTCGTACGTCTCAGCCGCTTTTCCAAACGCACCTTTGATTTCGTATATCGCCGCAATCGCTTCAAGCGCATCTGTAAAGCGGGGTTTGTTCCTTTCTTCATACGCATACGAAGCTTCGTAATACCTGATTGCCTTGTCATATTCGGCTTTCTTCGCATAGTACTGCGCCGCTTCAAAAAGAATGTCGCCCTCTTCGTTGAATTTCAAAAGCGCACTCTCCATTATTGCGTCGGCTTTTTCCGTGTCATGCTCCGCAAGCGCAATCATCGCGTCATAAACATCGGGCATACAAGGATTGATGCACGGCATTTTCCGAAACTCCTTGAG
>JAZSFI010000544.1:0-2172 GCA_045532135.1 Clostridia bacterium
GGTCCCATCGGTCCTACCGGTGCTACCGGCCCTGCCGGTCCCATCGGTCCTACCGGTCCTACCGGTCCTACCGGTCCTACCGGGCCCACCGGCCCTGCCGGTTCTCCCATTACTGCGAGCCTGAACGCGAGCGGGCTCAAAACAGACGATCTTGTTACCGTGGGCGGTGTGTTGAGCAATGAGCTTACCGCAACGAGCACCGGAAGCGGCATTTCGTATACGTCCACATCGGGCGTCATCGATCTGACCGAGCCGGGCATCTATCTGGTTGCATGGAACGCAGATCTTGCGTTTGACAGCGACATTACCGGAACGCTCAGCGTAAGCCTCGAATCCGAAAGCGGCGCGATCATTTATTCAACGGCAACTGCGGAAGCGACGCCCGCAACGGACAATCAGACCATCAGCGGAAGCGCGATTGTTCTGTCGGACGGAAATGATTCCATCGTTCTGATCAACACTTCCAACAACGAAGTTCGCTATGCACAGCCGATCACAGGCACAACGAACGCCGAAATACAGGTGGTCAAAATCGGTTAATACTCCTCAGGGCGGGGCATTTGTTCCGCCCGTTTTTGTTAAAACGCATCTTTTAAGGGAGGTCATGATGAAAAGAAAAGTCGCCGTCTATGCAATTGCAAAAAATGAAGAAGCGTTTGCCGAGCGATGGTTTTCCTCCATGTGCGAAGCGGACGAAATCGTTGTTTTGGATACGGGCTCGGAAGACGGAACCTTTCAAACGCTCAAGCGTCTGGGCGCAAACGCAGTGCAGGAAAAAATCGTTCCGTGGCGCTTTGACGAAGCCCGGAACAAAGCGCTCTCCCTCGTATCGGATACTGTTGACATCTGCGTCGCCACGGATCTGGACGAGGTGTTTTCCCCCGGATGGCGGGATGCGCTTGAAAAGGTATGGACGGACAATACCCGGCGCGCGCGATTCAAATATGTGTGGTCGTTTCTGGAAGACGGGTCGGAGGGTACGGTTTTGTGGCTGGACAAAATCCACGCGCGAAAGGGATACAGATGGCATTATCCCGTTCACGAAGCCCTTGTGCGGGAGGACGGATTCGACACGGAAAACGAATATGCTTTACCAGAAGGGATGACGCTTTACCACTATCCCGACAAAAACAAATCCCGCGCCCAGTATCTTCCGCTTCTGGAATTGTCGGTCCGCGAAAACCCGAACGATGCGCGCGCGCTTCATTATCTCGGACGGGAGTACATGTATTTGTCAAGGTGGCAGGACGCCATTGATACATTGGAAAAGCATGTATCCCTTCCCGGCTACGTATGGCCGGAGGAAAAAAGCGCTTCCTTCCGGTATATGGCAAGGTGCTGTTTGCAAAAAGGCGATGAAGCGCGCGCGGAAAAAATGCTTTTAGACGCCATCACGCTTTGTCCGCATCTTAGGGAAGGATATTCGGAAATCGCAAATCTGTATTATTCAAAAAAACAATTCGCGCTTTCTCTGTATTTTGCATCCTGTGCAATCAAAATCGCTCAGCGTCCAAACGCATATATGTCCGAATCGGACGCCTGGAACGGAAAGCTTGAACGCCTCATGGAATTATCCCTAAGCGCGCTTGGATACTAACGCAGGAATCGTTTCGTTTTACACTTACCGGCTTGTTTTTTTCTCCGAAATCATGTATAGTTGCCTGTGCACCCTGATTTCGGAGGAGACTATTATGGATAAAAACGTACAGATTCTTGCACAGGAATTACACATGCAGCCTATGCATGTTCAAAACGTCATAGAGATGCTGGACGCGGGCGATACCGTTCCCTTCATCGCCCGATACAGAAAGGAAAAGCACGGAACGACCGACGACCAGACGCTGCGCACGCTGTCCGAGCGGCTTACATATTTAAGAAACCTGGACGAGCGCAGAGAGGAAGTGTCCTCCGCGATCACCCAGCAGGAGAAAATGACGGACGAAATCGCAAGCCAGATTGAAAACGCCAAGACGCTTGCGGAGCTTGAGGACATTTACCGCCCCTTCCGCCCGAAGAGGCGCACCCGCGCCACCATCGCCAAGGAAAAAGGCCTGGAGCCCCTTGCCGATGTGATCTTTGCTCAGGAAGTAAGCGAAGACCTTACGGAGCTTGCAAAAGCCTATATCAATGAAGAAAAGGGTGTAAAGGACGCGGAAGAGGCGCTCGCCGGCG
>JAZSFI010000465.1:0-2714 GCA_045532135.1 Clostridia bacterium
CCGCGAGCATCGGTCTCGCCCGCGCGCGCCCCACGCCCCGTCCGACCCCCGCGCCGCTTCCGCCGCTTCAGGGAAGCGAATACTATGCGCGCGTAAAGCTTGAAACCGCGTCCTCCACACTGAATGTGCGCGGCGGCCCCGCCACGTCCTACGGCGTTGTGGGTCTTCTCAACCACAACGATCGGCTGATCGTCGTTGAGAGCGCCGCAGACGGATGGTTTAAAATCAAGACCGTGGAGCTTTCAGGCTTTGTTAAGGGAGACTACATCGTAAAAGAATAGAGGAACGAAATGCACGCAAACGGAAAAAAGCTGATATATGCTTTTTTGTGCCTGCTCCTGTCCGTATGGATGGGTGCAGGCGTTTGCGTGTCCGAAACGAGCGATCTGATGCTGCCGCTCAATGAAAGGCTGTTTGCCGAGGCGGGCGAGACCTCCGTTGTCCTCCGCTCGTCCCTGTCGGGCAATTATCTTTTGCACGCTTTTTCGGAAAAGGACGTTTTCGCGCATGCCTGTCTGGACGGCGAAATCATCGCTTCCGGCACGCTTCCTCTTTCGATCAGCGTTCCGGAAGGCGCGATCATCCGCCTGACGCTCTCCTCCGACGCGCCCTTCACCTTCGAAGCCATGCGCGCATCCCACGGGCGAAACGTGCTCTCCGCAATCGAGATGACCGCCTCCATGAACCGCACCATCACCCGCGCTCAGGATGTTCATTACTATACCTACACGGCGAAAACAGATGAAACCGTATTGTTCAGAACCAAAACCGCCATTAAAAAGGGCGTTTTCGCCTCTCTGCTTGCGATGTCGCCAACCGGCGAAGCGCTCGCAAAAACATATGTGAATTCAGACAGCGCATCGAGCCTTGTTCATCTGAATGCCGGCGAAACCTGTCTTCTTCGCGTATGGGCGCAGGGAGACGAAACCGGCGCTTACGTGCTTTCAAGCGCATCCGTTACAGGCGATATGCCCCGCCTTTTGGATGATCAGGAATTTGCGCCGGTCACCCTTGTAACCGGCGAATGGGCACGCATCGGCATCTCCCCGGACGGTTTTATATTGACGCACGACAACGAAAACGTGTTTACCGTGACCTGCGATGGCATAATCACGGGAACAGGCGAAGGCGAAGGCGTTCTGACCATTTACGATCTGTTCGGAAACGAGCGCATCGTTCCCGTTCTCGTCACCCGCGCAGCCGTTACGGGCGTGAAGTTTCAGGAAAATGAAATCGATCTGCACGTCGGCGAGTTCATTTACCCCGCCTACACCGTTCTGCCGCCGTATGCGGGAAACCAGTCCGTGATCATTTCATCCTCTGATGAAAGCATCCTCTCCGTCATGCCCGGCGGCGCGCTCAAGGGCATGATTCCCGGAACCGCCGTCATCACCATAACAACCGCCGAAGGCGCTTTTACCGACACCACCTCCATCACAGTAAAAGAGCCCGAGCCCGTTTACCGCGCACTGACCGTCGGCATCGCGACATATGAAAACGAACGAGAGCGCACGGGCTGCATCAATACAACGCAGGGCATGTCCGATGCGCTCAGCCGATCCGGCGATGGATATCTCACCGAAATGCGGCTGGATCTGACAAAAAATGAGCTGTTTATGGCAATTAAAGAAACCTTTTCAGGTGCGTCCGAAAACGACGTTTCGCTTTTTTACATCAACTGCCACGGCGGCGTAACGGCAGGCACGGCATGGCTTGAAATGCGCTACGGAAGCAAAGTAACCGCCATGGAGCTTGAAAGAGAACTAAGAAAAATTCCCGGCACGGTCATTGTCATCATTGACTGCTGTCAGTCGGGCGCGTTTTTGGAGGGCGAAATGGGCGAAAGCGCCTTTGCCACAAAAATGATCAGCCAGTTTACCGGAGAAAGCGGCGGAAAAAACGCGTTCGCTTTTCAAAAATACAAGCTCCTCGTCTCTTCCTCCGAAAGCCAGAACAGCTACCGCATTTCTTCATCCTCTCCAGCGACCGAACAGAACATGTCCACCGTCTTTGCCCGTTCCCTGACCGAAGGACTCGGCTGGAACCTCATTAAAGACAAAAAAGGCGCTCTGAAAGCGGATATTGACAACAACCGTCAAATCTCCCTTCACGAGGCCTGGCTGTACACGATGAAGCGCACTATGAGCTTTTTAAATAAATCAACCGCGCGTCAGACAGTCGGCGTCTGGCCGCGCGGCGATACGTTCATTATAATGCGATAGATTTTTACTGAATAACAGGGGTCGTTTTCTCGGCCTGCGCAAGCGCCTTTTCCGCCCACTCGACGACTTCGTTTCCAAAGAAAATCACGCCGATGCAAAGGGCAATCAGGATGATCAGCGTCAGAACCAGCGCGCTGGCTGCATATGTACGCTTGGAGGGATTTCTTGCAAACATGCCGGTTCCGATAAAGAAAAGAAGGTTTACGCCGGGAATCAGGGAAAAAATCAGCGTAATGAACCAGTTAAAAAAGGAAACCTTTTTTGCGTTTCTATCTCTGCTCATGTGTAGTGTGCCTCCTCAAAACAGGCTTTTCGCCCATCCTTATTTCATAGTGACAGTATACATCAATTATTACAGAATGTCAAATAGTTTTGTAGCACTTTTGTAATATTTTACGTTGCGCCGGCAAAACCGCAGGAGGTCATAAAATCCCTTCTTAGGCGGGCGAAAGCCCTCGTCCTGCAGAAATACAGACTTCGGTCTGTATTTTT
>JAZSFI010000186.1:0-4345 GCA_045532135.1 Clostridia bacterium
GCGGATATGATCCGCAGGCGATTTTTGTTTTGTTACAAAGTGGTTCTGCCCTGAAATGCACGCAAAAGCGTAACTTCGTCCGTGTATTCAAGCTCTCCGCCGACCGGAACGCCATGGGCAATTCGGGTAACCTTGACGCCCATTGGCTTTATAAGGCGGGAAATATAGGCCGCCGTGGCCTCGCCCTCCACGTCCGGGTTGGTGGCAAGAACAACCTCATTGATCTCGCCCGCCGCAAGACGCGTCATAAGTTCTCGGATGCGGATGTCGTCCGGCCCAACGCCGTCCATGGGCGAAATAACGCCGCCCAGTACATGATAAAGGCCGTCAAATTCGCGCATTCTTTCAAGCGCATTTACATCCCTTGCATCGCGCACAACGCACACAATGTCGTGTCTGCGTTTGGGATCGGCGCAAATTGCGCAGGGATCAACATCTGTGAAATTTCCGCAGACGGGGCAGTAATGAACCTTTTTTTTGCCGTTGAAAATGCTGACCGCAAGCTCTCTTACTTCGTCCTCCGGCATGGAGACGATGTGAAACGCCAGCCGCTGGGCGGTTTTTTTGCCCACGCCCGGAAGGCGCGAGAGCTGATTGGTCAGATGCTGAATCGCTTCAACGCCTGCCATTTTTCTTCTCTTCCTTTATCAGAACAGGCCGGGAATGCCAAGACCGCCGGTCAGCTTGCCCATTTCGCGCTCAACGGTTTCATCCGCCTGACGAATCGCTTCGTTGACGGCCGCAACAACCATATCCTGAAGAAGCTCGACATCTTCGGGGTCCACGGCTTCAGGCTTGATCTCAAGGGCTACCAGCTGCTTTTTGCCGGTGACCTTCGCCGTTACCATTCCGCCGCCCGCGCTGGCTTCAAATTCGCGCGCTTCCAGCTCCGCCTGCTTTTCAGTCATCTGCTGCTGAAGCTTCTGCGCCTGACGCGCCAGCTGCTGCATATTTCCGCCCATGCCCATTCCCGGGAATCCGCCATGCTTTGCCATAAAAGAAAACCTCCAAATACTTTCAAATGTCCATATTATACACGATTCGTGGAAAAACGTAAAGGGAAAACACCCATGCTTATAAAAACATTTTTCCTCTGATTGCGTAAGTTTCCAACAAAAACATTTTGCCGTCCGTTACATCCCGAATCCGCCGTTTACGCCCAGCGTCTGTCCGGTGATGAACGACGCGTCGTCCGACAGCAGAAACCGGATCGCCTTTGCAACGTCTTCAGCCGTACCGATTCTTCCAAGCGGAGTTTCATCGGCCAGCGCCTTCATGGCTTCATCATCAAACGAATTCAGCATATCCGTCCGGATCACGCCCGGCGTCACCGCGTTTACACGAATGCCGGAAGGTCCGACCTCTTTGGAAAGCGCCTTCATAAGACCGATCAGCCCCGCCTTGGACGCAGAATAGTGCGCTTCCATCGACGCGCCCACTTCGCCCCAGACGGACGAAACAAACACGATCGCGCCTTTCTTTTCGGAAATCATATCGGGCAATGCCGCCTGCGCAAGGTATGCCGCGCCCGACAGATTCACATCCATCATTCTGCGCCAGTCCTCTCCCGTCACAAACTGAAACAGCGCCTGCTGCGCAATGCCTGCGCAGGACACTACACTGTCAATGTGTCCGATGGATTTTTTCGCGCATTCGAAGGCCTTAAACACCTGATCTCTGTCTGAAATATCGCATTTGATGGGCGCTGCGCCTGAAGCGCGCGCTATCTCATTCGCCGCCGAATCATTTTTTTCATACAAGAAGGCTACGCGAAAACCGCTCCCGCTCAAAAGCTTTACAACCTCAGCGCCGATTCCGCGTGATCCGCCCGAAACAATCGCATTTCGCATACCAAATTCCTCCTGATTTGCCTATATATATTTCTCCGCCCTGCATTTGTTTTCCTTCCAAATCATCGATTTCACCGATTGTTTCTTGACAGATGAGTTTCACCCTATTAAAATAAAGGATGGGTTATTATGCTTTCGGAGGGAAAGGTTCAGAAAATGTCGGCAAAACGCATTTGGGGTTTTCTTCTTTTTCTCATGTGTCTGATCGGCACATGTTCAATTGCGTATGCCGCCGAACCAGTCAGCGCATCCTGCGCGTTCACCCCGGCGGACTTTATCGAGCCCTGCATGGCAAAACTCTCCGTCACCATTCATAATTCCTCAGACAAGCTGATCGAAAACGTCCGAATCCAGCAGGAATCAATCAAGGAAGCTGAAACCGTCGGCTCGATCGAGCCCGGCAAAACCGCGCATTTTTCCATGGACGTTCAGATCACCAAAAAGATTCTGGACGCCGGAAAAGTGAATTTCACCATCACATACAAAACCGGAAACAAAAACCAGAAGCTGCAGGCGAGCGCAAAAGCCACGCGCGTTGCGTCTCTCGCATCCGCTTCGCTTACCTCGCGCGTTTTTAAAACCGCGCTGTATTCGCTTGAAAGCACGCAGGCGGAATACCGTCTTGTCAATACAGGCGTCGTCACAATTGAAAACGCCGTCGTCACCGATCCGGCTTTTAGCTTTGCCTCTCCCGCCGTTACGCTTGCGCCGGGCGAGGAAAAGGTTTTTTTAACCGCCTGTGCGTTTTCCCAAAGCACAATTTCTTCCCCCCGCGTCAATTTTATCTCCAAAGAGTCCCAGAATTCTTATGTCGTTCATGCGCCGAGCGTCGCGCTTCATGTGACGGAGGACAATTTCGCTTTTACCGTTGAACCCGAAACCGTGTCCGTCAAGTACGCAGACCGTGCGCATTTTGCCGTAACGATCAAAAACAACGGCCTTTTAAGTTATCAGGATCTTTCGGTCACGGCGGAAAATCTCGGCGTATACCCGGCGGAAAACGCATATCTCAAGCCGAATGAGGCCGTCACGCTTCACATAGAAACCCCGCCCGTTACCGTTTCCGGCGCCTATCCGATCACAATCACCATGCGCGAATTGGGCGGCAGCGAGCGTATATTTCCGGCGGGCAAAATGAACATCTCCGTTGTCAATGAGGCAATAAGAATGCCTCTCATGTCCGTTTCCGCCAATTCCGAAGGCAGCGCGCCTTTCACCTTTACCATCACCGGTGCAGAGCGCGACATTAAAAATGTCTGCCTTTCGGAAAAAACGCTGGGCGATATAAAAACCTTCCTCGTCATCAAATCCGGCGCAGAAACGGTGTTTTCTCCCGCGCTCACCGTGAATAAGGGCGAAGCTTATGAGTTCACGCTTTCGTGGGAAGAAAACGGCGAAACGCATTCCGTTTCTGCAACGCCCGTTCTTTCCCGGTTTACGCCCGCAAAGGATCAGGAAAACGAACTGTCCGGCGCGGCGCACGCTTCCCTGTATGCCCTGGTCAACGCAACGAATCTTCCCAAAATCGTTATGACCGCAACGCTCTTCCTCCTTTTTGCCGCGCTTGTGACGTTCGTCATCATAAAAACCGTGCAGGCAAAAAAACGCCGCCGTCAGGCGCGGGAGCAGCTTGGTAAAACCAGTAAATTTGCCCCCATCCGTATAAAAGACGCCGAAAAGGAGAACCCGTAACCAACCATGTTTAACGGCTTTACCGATCAGACCTTTGAATTTTTCATGGCAATCCGTTTTAACAACAACCGCGATTTTTTCCATGAAAACCACGACTGGTATTTTAATCATGTCCGTACTCCCGCGCTCGACCTTGCAGAAAGCCTTATGGACGCCGTCGAAAAAATCGATCCCGACCTTGAGCGCAGACCCCACAAGGTCGTCTCACGCATCAACCGCGACATCCGCTTTTCCAACGACAAATCCCCCTACCGAGATTACATCTGGCTGGCTTTCAGAAAGCCCGGCGAAGAAAGACGCACCACCCTCGGTGTATACGTCGATCTGTCCGATTCGGGTTTAAGCTACGGCATGGGCTTTTACGATGAAAACAAGCCCCTCATGAACGCGCACCGCATCCAGCTTCAAAAGGACGCGGGCGAGTTCACCCAAATCGTTCGCGAAACGACAAAGGAATTCAAGCTCTTCCCGAAATCCTTCAAGCGCATGCCGATTCCGGAAAATCTTCCGGAAGACATCAAAATCTGGTATCCGCTCAAGGGCTTCTACGTAGAAAAAGAAATCAAGGACTTTGATCTCATCAAATCCCCCGCTTTAGCTGACGAGATCATTCAGGGCTACGAAAGCCTCATCCCCCTCTACCGGTATTTTGAAAAACTCACGCCGGTGGACGAGATGCCGTAAGTTCGCCTCGGGAGGCGAAACTGTATAGTGCAGTAACATAGTTTACACATTGTGCAAGGACATGGTTTACAGTTTTGATATACTCAAGTCATACCAAAAGAGAAAGGAAACAAGGGTAT
>JAZSFI010000572.1:0-1618 GCA_045532135.1 Clostridia bacterium
CCGTCTACTTCGCGCACGTCAACAGCGTCCGGTTTGTCTACCAGAGAGCGGGCGACAAACTTGACCAATTCGACCATATGCTATTGTTTCCTCCCGACTGCCGGATCCTTACGGATTACAGCAGGCCGCCCTTCTTGAGAAGGCTGCGTACGGTTTCGGTGGGCTGTGCGCCGGTGCCGAGCCAGTACTTCGCGCGCTCTTCATCAAACTTGATTACGGCGGGTTCCGTTACGGGGTTGTAGTAGCCGATTTCTTCGATAAAGCGGCCGTCACGAGGGGTGCGGCTGTCAGAAACAACTACGCGGTAGAAGGGTTCCTTCTTCATGCCCATTCTCTTGAGGCGAATCTTAACCATGGGGTGTTCCTCCTTGTAATATACCATATATGGAAATCCGGTTGTTCCGGTGTTCCGCTGTTTATCCGCGCATGCCCTTGAACGGGAAGCGCATTTTTCCTTTGGCGCCCATCATCTGCTTCATCATCTGGCGCGCCTGCTCATACTGCTTGATTAAAAGGTTGACTTCCTGAACGGTGGTTCCGCTTCCGGCGGCGATGCGGCGGCGGCGGGACGCGTTTAAGATGTCGGGATGACGGCGTTCGGCGCGGGTCATGGAAAGAATGATGGCTTCGTTCTTTTTCTGCTCCTTGGCAATCTTGCCTTCGTCGATTTCGACGTTTTGAAGCTTGCTGCCAACCCCTGGGATCATCTTGAGCATATCGGTGATGGAGCCCATTTTTTTGAGCTGTTTAAGCTGCATAAGATAATCTTCCAAGGTGAACTGCTGGCTCTTTAAGCGCTTTTCAAGCTCTTCCGCGCTTTTTTCATCGAACGTTTCCTGCGCCTTTTCGATGAGCGATAAAACGTCGCCCATGCCGAGGATTCGTCCGGCCATGCGGTCGGGATGGAAGGGCTCAATGTCGGTCAGCTTTTCGCCGACGCCGGCGAACTTGATGGGCTTTCCGGTGACGGCCTTTACGGAGATGGCCGCGCCGCCTCGGGTATCGCCGTCGAGCTTTGTGAGGATTACGCCGTCAACGCCCAGCTCCTTATTGAAGGTATCGGCGACGGTGACTGCGTCCTGACCGGTCATGGAATCGACGACCAGAAGGATTTCCTGGGGTTTTACGGTAGCCTTTACGTCACGCAGCTCCTGCATGAGCTTTTCATCGATGTGCAGGCGGCCTGCGGTATCGATGATGACGGGATCTTTTCCGTAGTATCTTGCGTATTCGACCGCTTCCTTGGCGATCTGAACGGGATTGCCCTGCCCTTTTTCAAAAACCTCTGCGCCGGCCTGCTCGCCGACAATCTGAAGCTGTCTGATGGCCGCGGGGCGGTATACGTCGCAGGCGACGAGCAGCGGCTTTTTGCCCTGCTTCTGAAGCATGCGTCCGAGCTTTGCGCACATGGTGGTTTTACCCGCGCCCTGAAGGCCGCACATCATGTAAATGGTGGGAGCGGAAGGGGAGTGGGTGAGCTTTGCGTTTGCGCCGCCCATGAGCTGGGTAAGCTCGTCGTTGACAATTTTAATAACCTGCTGGCCGGGCGTCAGGGATTCTAAAATCTCCTGTCCTACGGCGCGCTCGGTGACTTTCTTTACGAAATCTTTGGCAAGTC